>NZ_CDWWXA010000002.1:29596-34574 GCF_977971845.1 Frankia sp. CeCAU1
ACCCCCGCCGGTGCCCCCGCGCAACGCTGACCGGCACCCTCCCGGACCGCAGCCCGCGGGGCAGGGCATCTCACGTCTGCCGGGGCGCCGGTGTCGGCCACGGTCAGGCGCCGTGTCCCGGAGCTTCCGGGCCGAGCGGCGGGCGGGTCACGGGAGGCTCCAGTCGACCGGCTCGGCACCCTGGCGGCGCGGGAGGTCGTTGGCCCGGCTGAACGGCCGGGACCCGAAGAAGCCCCGGTCGGCCGACCGCGGTGACGGGTGGGCGGACTCGATGGTCGCGGCACCGTCCAGGAACGGCCGCAGGCTGCGGGCCTCGGCACCCCACAGGATCGCGACCAGCGGCCTGCCCCGCCCGGCCAGCGCCCGGATGGCCTGTTCGGTGACCGGCTCCCAGCCTTTGCCCCGGTGCGAGCCCGGGCTGGCGCGGCGCCGTCGTCAGCGCCCGGTTCAGCAGCAGCACCCCCTGGCGCGTCCAGCCGGTCAGGTCGCCGGTCGAGGGCCTCGGCACGCCGACGTCCGCGCACAGCTCCTGGAAGATGTTCAGCAGACTGCCCGGCAGCCGGCGCACCTCGGGTGCCACCGCAAAGCTGTAGCCGATGGCCATTCCCGGGGTCGGGTAGGGATCCTGTCCGACGATCAGCACCCGCACGTCGTCGAACGGCTGCTGGAAGGCCCGCAGGACATGCGGGCCGGCCGGCAGGTAGCCGCGCCCGGCGGCGATCTCCGCCCGCAGGAAGTCGCCCATGGCGCTGATCTGCCCCGCCACCGGTTCGAGGGCATGCGCCCAGCCTGGCTCGACAAGGTCCCGCAGTGGTTGCGCCGGCATGGCCGGCCATGCCTACTGCGCACCACCGACCGCCCCTGCCTACGCCCCACCGCGGCCGAACTTCCAGCCGGGAATGTCGCCGATGGCCGATGGCCGATGGCGTGGTGGCGTGGTGGCCGGTGGCGTGGTGGCCGATGAGGCGGCGGGTGTCCCGTGCTGTCCCGGGGCCCGGGGAGGCCCGCTGCGCCGTCGGCCGGGTGGCGCCGTCGGGCGTGGTGGCGCTCGGCGGTGCCGGCTGTCCCCGTGGGGGCCGGGTCCGCGGGGGCCGGGTCGCAGAGGCCGGGTCGCAGAGGCCGGGTCCTCGACGTGGGCGCGTTTCCCGCCGCCGGCCGTCAGGCCGGTTTCGACGCGACACCCTCGTAGGCGAAGCCGACCAGGGCAGTTCCGGCCATCGGGTATGTCCTGGCCGACTCCAGGGTCAGCCCGGACCGCCCAGCGCACCTTCGCCACCCAGCCGGGCGTCGTGTAGTCGACGACGGCATCGGCCCCGAACTCGACCGCGACGTCCGCCTTCGCGGGACTGCCCACGGCAGCAATCACGGTCGCGGCCCCGGCAGCCTTGGCCCGCTGCACCAGAAGCGAGCCGATCCTGCCCGCCGCCGCAGTGATCAGAGCGGACTCGTCGGGCCGGACCTGGATGGCCGACACCAGGCCGACGGCGATGGCGCCGGCCTGGAACACCGCCACAGCGGACCCGAGGGTGAGCCCCTCGGGCACCTCGTAGACGCTGTCGGCCTCGGCCAGGGCCAGCTCCGCGTACCCGCCGGTCATCCCAGCCGTGCTCGCCACCACCCGCTTGCCGGTCAGCGACGAATCGACGTCCGGTCCGACGGCGGCGACCCGGCCGCCAACCTCCAGGCCCGGGATGTACGGCTTCGGAAACGGATACCGGCCGGACCGCACGATGACGTCGCCGTAGCCGACCCCGGCCACCTCGACAGCGACCAGCACCTCGCCGACCGACGGCTTGGGATCCTCGATTTCCTCGACCCGCGGGACCCCCGGCGGGCCGAACTCCCGCACCCCCGGGACGAGTGAAGCGATGGCGCCACGCTGATCCGCGACATCCAACCGTGCCAAGATCGTCTCGCACGGCTTGTAACAAATGACTGGGAGGGCCAAAATTGGTCCTGTCGACCTGTCGGGACGCTCAGAAAGCCAGGTCATCCCAGGTGATGGTGATCGGGATGGGGTTGGTGATTTCCGGTGGTCCGCCGGCCTCGTCTTTCATGAGGGTGCCGAGGTGTTTGTAGAGCATGCTGGCGCGGTCGAGGGCGTAGCGTTCGATGCTGGTGACGCCGTCGTTGTCGAGTCGGATGATCCAGTAGTGCTGGATGCCGGCGCGGGCGTATTCGCCGAGCTTGTCGGTGGTGTCCTGGGTCTCTGAGCCGGGCGAGACGATCTCGATGACGAGCAGGGCGTGTTCGGCGCGGAGCCGTTCGCCGCGGTCACGATCGAGGCAGCGGTAAAGGATGACGTCGGGCCGGCGGTTGAGCAGGGGGATGTCGCGGAGCCGCAGGTCGACGTCGTTGTTGACCGTCAGGCAGCCGTACCGGCCTGACTTCACGGCGTTCCGGGCGTGCCGCTCCAGCAGGTTGGCGAGCCGCCGTCCCGCGGTCTGGTGGTCCGGGGCGGGAGCCTCACAGAAGATGATGTAACCGTCGACGATCTCGATCGACCGGGCGATCTCCTCCGACAGCGCCTCGTACTCGGCTGCCGTCACGCGCGCGGGCTGCGGGCGCAGGTCGCGCAGCCAGCTGTCCTCTGGCAAGGCCGTCGTCACCATCGCCTCCCGGGCGGATGAGTCGTCACGCGTCCAAGACGTCGGTGGGACGCGACCATCCGATCCCAGCGTAGATCCTGGGCTCGCGTGGACGCGCATCGCAAGGCAACGCGACCGTGTCGAAGCCGCAGCCGCCGTCGGGGCGCCCCTCCGCGGCAGGGCCGTGCCCCGGACCGGCCACGGCCGCGCCGGTCTGTGACCACCGCTGGGTGGTGTGATCTCCTCGACAGGATTGCAACCAGACGGATCTCTGTACAGAGGAGTATTCGACGTTCACGGTCGCGCGTGACGTGCGTCGATGCAGCTCAGCACACCGCATAGCCGGATAGTCCTCATAATCCTCCGGTCGTGGGTTCGAGCCCCACCAATTTTTTGATCATTCCTCCGACCTGGGTGGATGCGGTTTACGATCTATCCCTTTGAGATCCAGGGCTGTGGAACGATCCTGGTCAGGACCTCGACAGGTGGTCCGAGCCCCGCCTGGACGACCAAACCCGCAGGTAGATGCCCAGATCTAGGGCCGCCGGGGCTTCTGTCGAGCAAGGTCATCCCGCGCCGCCGCGCCCGCACTCGAGACCGGGAAGTGGATCCCTCCGTCAAGGTCACCCGCCGTCCAAGGTCGGCGCGGGGATCACGGAGCGTGCCCGTGCAGGGTCGTCAGATGCCTGCGGCAGGCCATGAACCCACTCATCCTCTGATGACTCTGCGTGTACATCGGCGTCCACGAGTTCCGTCGCTGTGGCTCGACTGATCGCGCGGCCACACCACGCGGAGTGCAGGCCGTTTCGCCCCATGCGTGGCTTTCGGGGCACATCAAAGGACCACGCATGGGGCGCCGATGCTTCTCACCGTGACCAGCGGCGGTGACGTGATTCATCTGGCTCGCGCGGTGGACTCGGCGTCATCTGGCCGGGTGGAACATGGGGATGGGCCAGGCATGGTCCAGGGCGTGTAGTGGTTGGCGGGTAAGGATCGATCGGCTATGAGTCCGTCCGCTGGTAGGTGGTGGCCCTGCCTCTGCCGCCGAGTTGAAGGATCAGCCCGCGGCCGCGCAGGTTTCGCAGGGCCTTGCGGATGTTCGGAGCGGACAGCCCGAGCTCTTCGGCGAGGTCGCTGACTGTTCGTCCCTGACGGGTCAGGGCCTGGTAGACGCGACGCTCCGTGGCGCCCAGCGGGGGCTCGGCGGTTGCCACGGGCGTGGCGGTCGCGAACTGGTGGAGGATGACGGTGAACCGGATGCCGCTGTCCAGGTAGTGGGCTGACGGCAGGCCACAGTCGGCGAGAGCCTCGGTGACGGTGGGAATCCCGCTGGCGAGGGCTTCGATAACCCGAGTTCCGGTCTGCGCAGAGCGGACGTGCTGGCAGATCGCGACCAGTCTGGCGTTGCGGGCGGAGGTCACCGCGTCGCGTCCGAGCCGGTCGACGGTGATGCCGTACAGGCCGCCGGGGTTGGTCACTACCAGGCGGTCCCGCAGAAGCCGCACTTCGACGGCCAGCCCGGCGGACCAGTGATCGAGGTCGCGGTGGATCAGCGCGTTGGCGACCAGTTCACGGAAGGCGACGAGTGGGTAGATCGGACGGTCACGAACGCTGCCGTCCATCTCGGCGACGATGGCGGTGTCGAAGGTACGTCGGGCCCAGAGCAGCGCCGCGTCGAGCATCCGCGGGACCGGTCCGCTGATGGTGACCTGGTTGCGGGCCCGCGTTGCGGTGGAGCCGGTGGGCAAGGGCTGCGTGGCGGCTTGGATGACGTAGCGAGGGAACCACTGTTGGGGATGGATCCCGAGAGCGAGCAGTCCCGCGACGGTCGGCTGCCCGCCATCCATCGTGACCCCAGCCCGGCGTAGGAGCTCGGTGTCGTCGGGAAAACGGCCGAGCCCGGCCGGGTCGCGTTCGCGGACAGCGAGTAGAAAAGCATCGACGAGTTCGGTGTCCAGCTCGTCGATGGTGGCGTCCTCGACAGGTGAACGGTCGAACAGCGGTGGCTGGCGAGCGGCCAGGAACCCCTGTTCCTCCACGTCAGACAGGGCGTAGTCGCCGTCGTAGCCACGTAGGTACGCCCTGCCGGTCGCGGTGACGCGACAGGGCTTGGTCGACCGGTCGTACTCGTGGACCTGCGCAACCACGACTGCGGCCCCGTCAACCTCCCCGTCTTCGATCGTGAGACGGACCGGCGGTGTGAATGCCCGGGCCCTGGCAGCCAGGCCCTGCTTGAGTACCTGCGGGTCGCTGAGCTCGACGGGGCGGAACCCGGCCCGCTCGTCGAGTCCCAGGATGATGGTCCCGCCCCCGGGCTGATTCGCCAGCGCGCTCAGCGTAGAGGTCAACGAGGCGGGTAACCCGCCGGCGGCAGACTTGACCTCCACCTC
>NZ_CDWWXA010000002.1:35091-45158 GCF_977971845.1 Frankia sp. CeCAU1
GGTGGTGTCGGCTCCCGCCGCGCGCAGGAAGGCGATCGTCTGGCTCACGTCACGTGGCACACCCAAATGTAACCACGACGGAGTTACATTTGGCGTGTGGCGGTTACATTTGGCGGTTGTGGCTCGCGCCCCAAGATCGGAGAACATGGAAGATCGACGGCGGGACGGTCGACACTGGCTGCGAGGGGTACCGACCGGCAGCCCTCCCCTCGATCGCAGGAAGGTCGACGCGACCACGACGCCCAGCGGTCACGATCATCGGGCGGTCTGGAAACGGGCGGAACCGCCCGGCGTAGACGAGGAAGAGCTTGTCCGGGATCCGGGCCGGTGGGAGCCGCACGCCCCTTGCCGGATTGCGGATGATCCGGGTATGTCGGGCGGCCGGTTGACTCCACGACTCGTGACGCTATCCGATCATCACCCACCGGCCCGCGAACGCCACACGATCACCAAACAAGATCTACAAGGCCGCCGCGCAACCGACGTGAACAGCTACCCTGTGCCAGGTACGCAGCTTGCGTGGCCCGGTGGTAGGACCGTGGTTCTGGTCGTTCCTCAGTCGCAGCCTTTGAGCATCTCGTAGAGAACGGTCCAGTTCTCGGTGCCGCGGCCCGCGGTGACGGCCTGGTCGTAGTGCGCCTTGACGGCTTTGGGCAGCTGTGTGTCGATGCCGGCCTTCTCACTCGTCCACACGATGTGGTTCGCTGTGGCGCCCATCATCCGTGCCGTGCTGAGGTCGCCGGGGTGTTCGCCGGCCTCCAGGCGCCGGGCCAGGTCCCATCCGTCTCCGATCATCGTCGGGATGTCGGTGAGGGTGTTCAGCGCGCCGGGTAGGAAGTCGGCGGCCGGGACACCGGCGGCGGTGACGAGCGCGGTGGCGTGGAGCAGGCTTGACAGGGCGGTGAGGAAGACGTCGAGGTGCGCCTGGTAGAAGAGCTGGGCCAGGCCTGGGTCCTCCCCGAGGTACCGGGGCTCGCCGATCAGTCTGAGCGTCGGTTCGTGCATGTCGAATACCGCGCGGGGCCCGCTGTAGAACACATGTGCCCCTGGACCGCCGACGGCGGGAGCGGGCACCATGACGCCTCCTGTCACGAAGCTCGCTCCGTGTCTGGCCGCCCATCCCGCCGCATCCCGGGAGGCATCGGGGGTGTCCGAACTGAGGTTGACCAGGACCTTGCCGGCAAGGACAGCGGAGGGTCGCGAACTTTCGGCGACCGGGTCGAGGATGTCGTACATCGCCTGGTAGTCGGTGAGGCTGAGGATGGTCAGCTCGCTGGCAGCGACCGCGGCTGTCGCTGTGGGTGCCAGCGTGGCGCCCCTGACGATGAGGTCGTCGGCGCGCCCCTCGGTGCGGTTCCACACTGTCACCGGATGGCCGGACCGCAACAGGGACGCGGCCATTGCCCGACCCATCGGGCCAAGGCCGACGACCGTCACAGGAGACGGACCGCCCTCGCCGCTCATCGGGAGCTCCTGAGCTCTTCGAAGATGCGGGCGGTGCCCTGCTGGCCGTATCCGGCGGTGATCTGCCGGCGCACGATGTCGTGGACGGGCCGCAGCATCTCGACATTGACGCCCTGGTCCAGGCTGGCCGTCACCAGCGATTCCAGCGCGGCTTCGGTGGACTCGACCACAGAGTGCACCGACCGATGGTCAAGCAGGCAGGCGACGACCACCCCGCCGCCGATGATCGCCTCCTCGACGGTCTCGGCGACGGTGGCGCCACGATCGCCGAGAGCCCGTGCTCTGCCTGGAGTGCGGTTCCACACCACGGTTGGTCGGCCGGCGTCGAGAGTCGCGGCGGCGAGCGCGCTGCCCATCGCGCCCAAGCCCAGGAAGGTCGTACAGGTCGTCATGGATTGCCCTCGCTCCGCTCGGTGGTCTGACTGGCGTGCCGTCCCGACTCTCCGCCCGAACCTTCCCCGCCGGCAAGTACCTACAATTTTGTTCAATACTTACCAGGAAGTAAGTGGCCAGCTGAGGCGAGGTTGAGGGTCTGATGGCGACGAGCGCGAGGCGCGGTCCCTACGTCTGCGGCATAGACGCCGGTATGGACGTGGTGTCAGGGAAGTGGAAGTCGCTGATCCTCTGGGAGCTGAACAACCACGGAACCCGGCGGTTCGGAGAGCTGCGGCGCGGCCTTCCCGGCGTCAGCGAGAAGATGCTCATCCAGCACCTGCGCGAGATGGAGGAGGACGGCCTGGTCCACCGCGAGGTGTATCGCCAGGTCCCGCCCCGGGTCGAGTACTCCCTCACCGAGCATGGCATCTCACTCAACGAGGCCCTCCGCCCGCTAGGCGAATGGGGGAAACGACGTTGCGAGCGCCTCGCCGTCGAGGACGCGCTCGAATCCGCGTAACCGGCCGCGCCTCGATCCCCACGATCATGGTGACGAGGCGGACCGGAGCCGCCGGAACCACCAGGTTTGCGGAACGCACGTTCGACTCGGATACGGATGGTGCCGGCTGGGCGGTCATCGGGCACCGCCGCTGGTCGGCGCCCGGGTCCCGACGGGCGAATGATGATTTCAGGACCCATCTGGGCGGCGTCCCTGCTGACCCCGCGGACCGCTCCGGTCGTGTCGCTGTCGCCATGGGTGTAGAGGGTGTATGGACGGCCGATCGTAGCTTCCAAGATCGGATATTGGACGACGTCGCGGAACTACCGGAAAGTCGGATGCATCAATTGATTACGCGGCGCGTCCGTGAGGATCGGGAAGTGAAACGTACTCGGAGTCGTGAGCCACCTCAAGCGACAACAATGACCTTGACTCCAAGCGCGTCATAGGTCCCGCGTGCGCGAGCATCCCTCGTCGCGAGGGCCAGGCCGTGCTCCTTGGCAGCCAAAGCCACCAGCCCATCGTAGACGGCGCCCCCAACAATACCGACGCGACTCAACGTCGCGTGAACCTTCCACGCATGCGGTCCGCTCAACGTTAACGGTGCAGTGAAGCGCACGTCGAGCAGACGCGCGGCGTCCGGCCCGGACAGTCTCGCGTCGCCGGGCATTCTGGTGAGTACCGAATAGGTCTCCACCAGCGCATGCCCACTCAGCGCAAGCTCCCGCCCGCCCCACCATTGCACCACATCCGCGTGGTGCGTGTGCGAACGTACCAGGAGCGGAACCGCGACACTCGTGTCGACCGCAATGGTCACCTGCGGCCCGCGTCAATGAGGCCGAACAGGATGTCGTCGTCGACGGGCGTATCGCCGGCTGACACGAGCACACCATCCTCCTCGACGAGGCGCGCGGTCCTGCCGGCAGGCACGATCTGGACACCGGCGCCATAGGGCGAGATGTCCACCTTCGTTCCCGGGAACAGGCCCAGCGCCTCGCGGAGGAACTTGGGCAACACGATCCGGCCCGCCTGATCGACAACGGCTTCCATGGGAAAACGATACCATTTTGATCCCATCGCCGGAGGCCTCGCCAGCCAGGGCGCGATGTTCCTCCGGCTCTGGAACCTCGCCCCCCACAAGGCCGGGCGAGATGATCGCGACTCCGGCGTCCGCATCCCCGCGTCGGTGGATGCGGCGGATCATTGTCGTGCGGTCGGCAAGAAGCGTGACATGAGCGGCGCGGTGTCCGGCGGCGCGGTGTCCGGCGGCGCGGTGTCCGGCGGCGCGGTGTCCGGCGGCGCGGTGTCCGGCGGTGCGGTGTCCGGCGGCGTGGTGTCCGGTGACGCGGGTCGAGGCCGTCAGCTCGGCGAGCAGGTCGGAATCGAGGATGGTCATCGGCGCGATCACCGGGTCCTCGGGACCCTGGAGAGCAAGACGGAGCATCTCGCTGACCGCCTGGCGCCACAGGGGGACGTCGCGGAAGTCCCGCCGAAGAATAGTCAGGTTCAGCCAGACCAGCATCGCCCAGCACCCACACACCACGATCGAGGCCCGCGGTTGACGAACGGCCCCCGGGTCCGACCAGTCTGTGTGGCCCTCATGCGGTGGCGGTCTCCACGCACCGCCGCACGAACAGGCCGCCGTTCCCCAAGGCCGCCGATCCCCAAGACGTCGTCGAGCAGTCGCCGCATACGCTCGGTCTCTCGTCGGCGGTGCAACCGCGGATGTCAGCGGATGTCATCCGAAGCCGCCGTTGCCCAGTACCTCGGCGAACCGTCTCCGGTCAGGGCGTTTGAGGCGGGTCGGCGATGGTGCCGACGCCTGGACCCGGTCACAGGAACGCTGTCGCGCTCGGAGAAGCCCAGCAGCCCGGCGGTACCAGTTCTCTCGTCCAAGTTGCCGGATCCGTGGCTGCGGGCCCTCCAGCTCCGGAGCTTGAAGGGCTCCAGATCCGTAGGTCAACTAGACTTCGCCAGTACGGAAAGGATAGTGGATCGCTGGAGCGCGGGCTGTCGGCCCGCGGCGCACCGGACGCCGGGGGCGGACTCGACGCCCGGACTACAGTACCTGTGGCACGGTCGCGACTTGGCGGGCGAACTCGGTTCCGGCTGCCTCGGGAGCAGTTTGTTCATGGAGGGCTTGGGTCATGCGTCTTCATGTGGGGTGCGCGATGTGGGCTCACAAGTCATGGCAAGGGCGCTTTCTGGCGCATCCGCTCCCGCCTCACGAACGCCTGCGAAACTACGCCAGCTGGTGCAACGCGGTCGAAGGGAATACAACGTTCTATGCGACTCCGGCCAGGAGCGCCGTGGCCTCGTGGGCGCAGCAGACCGACGCCGACTTCCGATTCGTGATCAAGCTGCCAAAAACCATCACGCACGAACGCCGCCTGACGGGCGTCGACGAAGCGTTACACGCCTTCCTGGAAGCGATCGAGCCACTCGGCCCACGGGCCCATGCCCTCTGGATACAGCTACCAGGATCGTTCACCCCGGCCGACGTCCCCGTGCTTGCCCGCTTTCTGCGCCGGCTCACCAGGTCCCACCGGTACGCTGTGGAGGTCCGCCACCCCGCATTCTTCAACGACCCTCGCGCAGCGCGACTTCTCGAAGGAGTCCTTGCCGCCGCGACCGCCGAATGGATTCCATTCGACACCACCACATTCTTTCAAAGCCCGCCAGGCAGCGATGCCGAACGAGAAGCCTGGACCAGGAAACCGCGCGTGCCGCTCCGATCGCTCGCGTTGACCGACCGGCCGATCGTCCGCTACCTCGGCCGCGACGCCTCCACGCAGACGATCAAAGGCTGGCAGCGTTGGATTGACACTGCCATCGAGTGGCTGCGCGAGGGTCGATCACCCACCGTGTTTATTCACACCCCGGACAACGCCGACGCGCTACTACTCGCCCGCTGCTTCCACGATGACGTACGGGTACGGGTGCCTGAGCTCGATGCACTGCCTCAGCCGATACCGACCGAGCCCCTGACCCTCTTCTGATCCGGACGGGCGAAGGCGCAGGGGGCGAGGATGAGGGATGATGCCAGGGTAGGAGGCGCCGCCGGTCCGGAGGTGGCTGGAGGGGACGGGGCGGATATGACCCGTCTTCTGTTCGTGGAGGACGAACCGCAGCTGCTGCGGGCCATGCGAATCACCCTGCGCGCTCGGGGGTTCGAGGTACGCACAGCGCTGGACGGCCGGCACGCGCTGTCGGAGGCGGCGTCGTGCCCACCCGACCTGGTCATTCTGGATCTTGGCTTGCCCGACATGGACGGCGTTGAGGTCATCCAGGGGCTACGGGCTTGGACCGGGGTTCCCATCATCGTGTTGTCCGGTCGCGCCTCGGGCCACGACAAGGTGGCCGCGCTCGACGCCGGCGCCGACGACTACGTCACGAAGCCGTTCTCGATCGACGAGTTGCTGGCCCGGGTCCGGGCCGTGACCCGCCGCGCCACCAGCGCGGAATCGGTGACCGTTGTCGACCTCGGCCGGTACCGGATCGACCTCGGCGAAAAGCGAATCAGCTCACGAGACAGCGCCGACGCCGACGCCGACGCCGACGCCGACGCGGGCAGCGGTCATGAGGATCCATCCGCGACCGGTGGAGAGGACAAGCCGGACGGTCCACGCCTCACCCCGACGGAATGGCGGCTGCTGGAAGCACTGGTACGCCACCCCGGCAAGCTCGTCAG
Source organism: Frankia sp. CeCAU1 (assembly GCF_977971845.1). Taxonomy (NCBI): domain Bacteria; kingdom Bacillati; phylum Actinomycetota; class Actinomycetes; order Frankiales; family Frankiaceae; genus Frankia; species Frankia sp. CeCAU1. The sequence goes on from NZ_CDWWXA010000002.1 coordinate 41,121, forward strand.
CCATCAGCAGCTGATCAGCCAGGTCTGGGGTCCCGGCGTGGCGGACGACAGCTCCTCGCTCCGCCTCTACATCAACAAACTGCGTCGCAAACTCGAACCCGACCCGACCCGACCCCGCTACCTGACCACCGAACCGGGCCTGGGCTACCGCTACCAGCCGTAACCACCACGCCTCATTGGCACTCACGGTGGCGTCCGGACACCCCGGCGTCTGGACACCCTTCGCGGGGATCACCTGGACAGGGCGGGGCGGACCGGCCTGGTCCCCGCCCGGGCGGCTGTCCGTGGACCACCGAGAGGTGTTCTGCGTCTCATCCGTGTTGTGCACACCGAGTTTTACGCGGGTGCGGATCTCGTCCGGGTCGGATGCCGTGTGAGCGCCGTGTTGAATTTTTGGGATTGGGCGTCATTGGACCGTTAGCTTCGCTGGTCCGCTGGCGGCAGGGGCTCGATACTGGCACCTGCCATCAGGCCAGGGCACCGGCCAGGACGGCGACATTTGTTCCGATCTCATCCAGATCCGTCTCATCCAAAGTAGAAGGCAGGAGTTCCGTGCGTGACGTTGTCTTCGTACTGCTGACGCTTGCGGTGTTCGCGGTACTCGGGCTAACCCTCAAGGCGGTGGAGAAGCTGTGAGCGTGGAGAACATCGCCGGCCTGATTCTTGCCGTAGCTCTCGCGATCTTCCTCGTGGCGGCTCTGCTGTCCCCGGAGCGGTTCTAGATGGGCACGAACGCCGCAGGCGTCATCTTCATCGTCTCGATGGTGCTGGCTCTTGCCCTGACTTACCGGCCGTTTGGCGACTATATGGCCCGGGTGTATACGAGCGGGAAGCACCTGCGGGTGGAACGCGGTATCTACCGGCTGGTCGGGGTGGATCAGGACGCCGAGCAGCGCTGGTCGGTGTATGCCCGCAGCGTGCTGGCGTTCTCGCTCGTATCGGTGCTGTTCCTGTACCTGTTCCAGCGGGTGCAGAACCACCTGTGGCTGGCGCTGGGCCTGCCGGCGGTCAAGCCGGACCTGGCGTGGAACACGGCGGTCAGTTTCACCACGAACACGAACTGGCAGGCCTATTCGGGTGAGTCGACGATGGGCCATCTGGTCCAGATGTCCGGCCTGGCGGTGCAGAACTTCGTGTCCGCCGCGGTAGGCATCGCGGTGGCGATCGCGGTGGTGCGCGGCTTCGCCCGGAAGAAGACCGACCAGCTGGGAAACTTCTGGGTGGACCTGGTCCGCACCGTCGTGCGGATCCTGCTGCCGGTCTGCGCGCTCGCGGCGATCGTGCTGATCGTCGGCGGCGCGATCCAGAACTTCCACGGGAACACCACGGTCCCCACCCTGGCCGGGGGGGAGCAGGCGGTCACCGGGGGTCCGGTCGCCAGCCAGGAGGCCATCAAGGACTTCGGCACCAACGGCGGCGGCTTCTACAACGCCAACTCCTCGCATCCCTTCGAGAACCCGACCTCCTGGACGAACTGGTTCGAGATCTACCTGCTGCTGTCGATCGGGTTCGCGTTGCCGCGGACGTTCGGCAAGATGGTCGGCAGCACCCGGCAGGGGCTGGCGATCGTCGCGGTGATGGCGGTGCTGGCGCTGGGCAGTCTGGGAGCCAACGAGGTGTTCCAGGCGATCCACCACGGCACGGTGCCGACAGCGGTCGGGGCGGCCCGCGAGGCTACGGAGACCCGGTTCGGTGTGCCGGATTCGGCGCTGTTCGCCACGGGGACGACGCTGACGTCGACCGGGTCCGTCGACTCGTTCCATGACTCGTACACCAGCCTGGGTGGCGCGACGCTGCTGTTCAACATGATGCTCGGCGAGGTCGCGCCCGGCGGCACCGGATCGGGACTCTACGGCATCCTGGTCCTTGCAGTGATCACGGTGTTCGTCGCGGGTTTGATGATCGGACGAACGCCGGAGTACCTGGGCAAGAAGATCGGTAGTCGAGAGATCAAGTTCGCCTCGCTGTATTTCCTCACGATGCCGGTCATCGTGCTGGTCGGCACCGGCCTGGCGATGGCGCTGCCGGGGGAACGGGCGGGGATGCTCAACAGCGGGCCGCACGGCCTGTCCGAGGTGCTCTACGCCTTCACCTCGGCGGCGAACAACAACGGCTCGGCGTTCGCCGGCATCACGGTGAACACCGACTGGTACAACACCGCGCTCGGCCTCGCGATGGCGTTCGGGCGGTTCCTGCCGATGGTCTTCGTGTTGGGGCTGGCCGGATCGTTGGCGAAACAGCAGCCGGTGCCGGAAACCGCGGGAACACTACCGACGCATCGCCCGCAGTTCGTCGGCATGCTAACCGGCGTCACCGTGATCATCGTCGCTCTGACCTTCTTCCCGGCGCTCGCGCTCGGGCCGCTTGCGGAGGGTTTGCACTAGATGTCCACCTCGACCATTGCGGGTACGCCGGTTCCGGCGCCCGCGCCGACCCCGCCGCCGGCTCCCCGGCGAGCGCAGGGGGGGCTGCTCGACCCGACGATGCTCCTGCGGTCGACGCCGGGCTCGCTGCGCAAGCTCGACCCGCGCACGCTGTGGCGCAACCCGGTGATGTTCATCGTGGAGATCGGCGCGGTGTTCACCACCGTCCTGGCGATTCGGGACGAGACCGCGTTCAGCTGCCTGATCACGGTCTGGCTCTGGCTGACCGTGCTGTTCGCCAACCTCGCCGAAGCGGTTGCGGAGGGCCGCGGCAGGGCCCAGGCGGACGCGCTACGCCGCACCAAGACTGACACGATCGCCCACCGGCTGCGCGACGACGGCCGGCTTGAGGAGGTGCCCGCGCCGCGGCTGCTGCAGGGCGACACCGTCGTCGTCGAGGCCGGTCAGTTCATCCCCGGGGACGGCGACGTCATCGAGGGGATTGCCAGCGTTGACGAGTCGGCCATCACCGGTGAGTCCGCGCCGGTGATCCGGGAGTCCGGCGGTGATCGCAGTTCGGTGACCGGCGGCACCCGGGTGCTGTCGGACCGGATCGTCGTGCGGATCACTCAGAAACCGGGCGAGAGCTTCATCGACCGGATGATTGCGCTGGTGGAGGGGGCGAATCGGCAGAAGACCCCGAACGAGATCGCGCTGAACATCCTGCTGGCCGCCCTGACGCTCACCTTTCTGCTCGCTGTCGCGACCCTGCAGCCGTTGGCGATCTTCTCGAAGGCGCAGCTGCCGGGCGTGCCGGACACCGGTGCGCTGAACGGCGACGGCCTGTCCGGGATCGTGATGGTGTCACTGCTGGTCTGCCTGATTCCGACGACAATCGGCGCGTTGCTGTCCGCGATCGGCATCGCCGGCATGGACCGGCTGGTCCAACGCAACGTGCTGGCCATGTCCGGCCGGGCCGTCGAGGCCGCCGGCGATGTCAATACCCTCCTGCTCGACAAGACCGGGACGATCACCATTGGCAACCGGGAGGCACGGGCCTTCGTCCCGGTCGGCGGCACATCGGAGAATGACCTGGCCAGCGCGGCCCAGCTGTCCTCGCTCGCGGACGAGACCCCCGAGGGCCGCTCCATCGTCGTGCACGCGAAGAACACCTACGGCCTGCGGGAGCGCGGTCCCGGCGAGCTCAGCCACGCCCGGTTCGTGGCGTTCACCGCCCAGACCCGGATGTCCGGGGTCGACCTCGATGCGATCGACGGGGGGGCGAACCGGCAGGTGCGCAAGGGAGCGGCCAGCGCGGTGATCACCTGGGTGCGCGATCTTGGTGGCGCCGTGCCCGCGGAGACCGGGGAGATCGTGGACGGCATCTCCGCTTCCGGTGGCACCCCGCTGGTCGTCGCCGAGGCCACCGATGGCGGCCTGGCCCGCGTCCTGGGCGTGATCCAGCTCAAGGACGTCGTCAAGCAGGGCATGCGTGAGCGGTTCGACGAGATGCGCCGGATGGGCATCCGCACCATTATGATCACCGGTGACAATCCGCTGACCGCCCGGTCGATCGCCGAGGAGGCGGGCGTCGACGACTTCCTCGCCGAGGCCACGCCCGAAGACAAGATGGCCCTGATCAAACGAGAGCAGGCCGGCGGCAAGCTCGTCGCAA
>NZ_CDWWXA010000002.1:45534-72502 GCF_977971845.1 Frankia sp. CeCAU1
CGAGATCGGGAAGCAGCTGCTCATCACCCGCGGGGCGCTGACCACCTTCTCGATCGCCAACGACATCGCCAAGTACTTCGCGATCATCCCGGCGATGTTCGCGGCGATCTACCCCGGGCTGGACGCGCTCAACCTCATGCGGCTGCACAGCCCGCAGTCGGCGATCCTCTCCGCCGTCATCTTCAACGCGCTCGTCATCGTCGCCCTGATCCCGCTGGCGCTGCGCGGCGTCCGTTACACCCCGTCCAGCGCGTCGGCGATGCTGCGTCGCAACCTCTACATCTACGGCGTCGGCGGTCTGATCATCCCGTTCGTCGGGATCAAACTCATCGACCTTGTCATCCAGTTCATCCCGGGAGCCCGGTAACCATGCCTGCGACCCGACTTCCCTCCTTCGTGCGGCAGCACCTCGCCGCCTTCCGCGCACTGCTCGTGCTGACCGTGCTGACCGGCATCGCCTATCCGCTGGTCATCACGGCCATCGCGCAGCTTCCCGGGCTGAAGGATAAGGCGAACGGCTCGTTCGTCACGAACGCCAGCGGCCAGATCGTCGGCTCAGCCGAGATCGGCCAACTGTTCACCGACGACAAGGGCAACCCGATTCCCAAATACTTCCAGTCCCGCCCCTCGGCGGCCGGCGACGGGTACGACCCGACGTCGACGTCCGCGTCCAACCTCGGCCCGGAAAACATCGTCGACAGTTTCGACGACCCGGCCACCAAGGACGAGGACGAAAGCAGCCAGAGCCTGCTCACCCAGGTCTGCGCCCGCAGCAAGGCCATCGGTGACCTGGAAGGGGTCGACGGCCGGCGTCCCTTCTGCACCGCGAACGGCGTCGGCGCGGTCCTGTCGGTGTTCCGGACCGGCGGCACCACCGGACCGGTCACCCGGGTCGTCAGCATCAACGAGGAGTGCCCGGCCGCGCCCTTCGTCGCCACGTACCAAGGCGTCAAGGTCGAGTGCGCCAGGTTCGGCGAGGACTACTCGGCCGGCGTCACTGCGCCGGTCAAGGGGCCGGGTAAGGGCACGGACAACCCGGTCCCGCCGGACGCGGTCACCGCTTCCGGCAGCGGCCTCGACCCCGACATCTCCCCGGCCTACGCCTACCTGCAGGTGAACCGGGTCGCGAAGGAACGCGGTCTCGACCCGGCCACGGTCCACGCGCTGGTCCACGACCACGAAGACGGTCGGGCGCTGGGCTTCATGGGCGAACCCACGGTCAACGTCCTCACCCTGAACCTGGCCCTCGACAGGACGACCAGGTAGCTGGACTGGCCCGGGTGACGCTGGCCCGGGGGCGGTGCGCAGGACCCGTCCCGCGCACCGCCCACTGCGGCCGGGGCACTTTCCCAGACAAACTCCCGGGTCGAAGCTATGGACGGAACGCTCAGCCCCGAGGACACCCCGGCGGAGGCCTCACGATGGTTCGCACCCTGCCCGCCGTACCGCTCGGTTCACTGCCGGGAGACGACGCGTGACCAGCGTACTCGTGGTGGACGACGACCCACGGCTGCTCCGCGCGCTACACATCACCCTGCGCGCCCGCGGCTACCAGGTCACCGTCGCCGCGGACGGAAGCCGCGCGCTCGCCGCCGCCGCCGAACACGAACCCGACATCATCCTGCTCGACCTCGGGCTTCCCGACCTCGACGGCGTTGACGTCATCCACGCCCTGCGCGGCTGGACCGCCGCCCCGGTCATCGTGCTCTCCGGACGCGCCGGCAGCAGCGATAAGATCGCAGCGTTGGACGCCGGTGCCGACGACTACGTCACCAAGCCCTTCCGGGTCGACGAACTGCTCGCCCGGCTGCGCGCCGTCGTCCGGCGCACCCCGCCGCCCACCGAACCGCTCACCGTCGCCCTGGGCGACTATCTGATCGACCTCGACGCACGGCGCGTCACCCGCAAACCCGACAGCGCCCGCCCGGACGGCCCCGCCGAGGTCCGGCTCACCCCCACGGAATGGCACCTGCTCGACGTCCTGGTCCGCCACCCCGAAAAGCTACTGACCCACCGGGATCTGCTGCCCCGGGCCGGCGGGCCCGCACCCAAGGAGCAGAGCCACTACCTGCGCCAGTACATCGGCCGGCTGCGCCACAAACTTGAACTCAACCCGGCACAGCCCCGCCACCTCATCACCGAGCCAGGCATGGGCTACCGGTTCCAACCATGACCTTGTTATCCAGTCATGACCTTGTTGTCAAACTATGACCTCGTTGTCTGTTGACCGTCCCGCGATCTCAGGCCGCACCGTCCGCCGGCTGGGTAGAATCGCCGACCGTCGCGACCGGCAGCGCTACCACCATGGTCAGGCCCCCGCCGGGGGTGTCCTCCGGTGTCAGGGTGCCGCCCATCGCCTCCGTCAGGCCTCGGGAGAGCGCGAGGCCCAGCCCGATGCCGCTGGCGTTGTCGGTGTCGCCCAGCCGCTGGAACGGCGTGAACGCCTGGTCACGGTCCTCCGCGGGCAGTCCAGGCCCGCGGTCGATGACCCGCAGCTGGATCCGGTCGCGCAACGCACTGGCGGTGATCAGCGGGGGCTGGCCCGGGGGTGAGTAGCGGGCCGCGTTGGACAGCAGGTTGGCGATCACCCGTTCCAGCAGCGCCGGGTCGGCGTAGGCCAGCGGAAGGTCGTCCGGGACCGTCACAGCCACGTCGCGAGCCGCCGGGCCCAGGTCGCGCAGCACGCCGGGAATCACGTCGTCGAGCCCGACCGGGGCGGGGAACACGCTCAGGCGTCCAGCCTGCAACCGGCTCATGTCGAGCAGGTTCTCCACCAGCCGGGCCAGGTGGTCCAACGCTTCCTCAGCGGTGGCGAGCAGTTCCGCCTGCTCCTCGGCGCTCCACTCGACCTCGTTGCCGCGCAGGTTCGCGACTGCCGCCGAGGCCGTGGCGAGCGGGCTGCGCAGGTCGTGGCTGACGGCAGTGAGCAGGGCGCGGCGGGTGCGGTCCGCTTCGGCGAGTGGCCCGGCTTCCGCTGCCACCTGGGCCAGCCGTCGCTGTTCGAGGGCGACCGCGGCCTGCGCGGCGAAGGCGGTGAGTACCCGGCGGTCCGCCGCGGGCAGCGGCCGGCCCCGCAGGACCAACGTCAGGTTCTCGCTGACCGGTACCTCCGTGTCGGCCTCGTCCGGCCGCAGGCATGGGTCGGGCCCGGCGCTGTCGACCACCCGCCAGCCGTGGCGGTCTGCCTTGCGGGCGCCGTTCTGACCGCCCTCGGCCGCGCGTTCGAGCAGGGCGACCGAGGTCAGCCCGAACGTCTCCCGCACCTGCGTGAGCAGCGCCGGCAGCGCCTGCTCGCCGCGCAGCACGCTCCCGGCCAGGGTCGAGAGCATCTCCGCCTCCGCGGTGGCGCGTACCGCCTGGCTGGTCCGCCGGGCGGCCAGGTCGACCACGCTGCTCACCATCACCGCAACCGCCAGGAACGCCAGGAGCGCGAGAACGTTGTTACTCTCAGCGACGATGAAGCGGTGTACTGGTTGGATGAAGTAGTAGTTCAGCAGCAGCAAGCCGCCGACCGCGGCCAGCAGTGCCGGCAGCAGGCCGCCCACCAGCGCCACAGCGACCACCACGATCAGGAACCCCAGCACGTTGCTGGTCAGGTTGAGACCGGTCCGCTGGTGCGTCAACGCAAGGGTCAGCAGCGGCAGCAGCACGACCGCGGCCAGGACACCGGCAAGCCGCCGCCGGAGGGTCAGCCCACGGGCCCGGCGGGGCAGCAGCCGCCCCTTGCCCACCTCCTCATGGGTGACCAGGTGCACGTCGATCGGCCCGGACAGTTTCGTTGTCGTGACGCCGATACCAGGGTCGATCATGTGGGCCAGCCGGCCGCGCCGGCTCGCGCCTAGCACGAGCTGGGTCGCGTTCTCCGCTCGGGCGAATTCAAGCAGCGCGATGGGAATGTCGTCCCCGACCACCTGGTGGTAGCTGCCGCCCAGGCTCTCCACCAACACCCGCTGCCGGGCCAGGTGCGCGGGCGACGCACCGGCCAGGCCATCGGATCGGGTGACGTGGACCGCGAGCAGGTCCGCACCCTTGGCGCGATCCGCGATCCGCGCCGCCCGGCGGATCAGCGTGTCGCCCTCAGGGCCGCCGGTCAGTGCGACAACCACCCGCTCCCGCGTCTCCCAGATGCCGGAGATCTGGTGCTCGGTGCGGTAGTGATCGAGCTGTTCGTCCACCTTGTCGGCCAGCCACAGCAGCGCCAACTCCCGCAGCGCGGTCAGATTGCCGACCCGGAAGTAGTTGCCCAGCGCGGCGTCGACCTTGTCCGGGCCGTAGATGTTGCCGTGGACCATCCGCCGCCGCAGCGCCTCCGGTGTCATATCGACCAGTTCGACCTGTTCGGCGGCGCGTACCACTGCGTCCGGCACGGTCTCCCGCTGCGGGACTCCGGTGATCCTTTCCACGACGTCGTTGAGTGACTCCAGATGTTGGATGTTCAATGTCGACAGCACGTCGATGCCCGCGTTCAACAGCTCGTGGACGTCCTGCCAGCGCTTGGCGTTCCGGCACCCCGGGACGGTCGTGTGCGCCAGCTCGTCGACGAGCACCACCGCTGGCGCGCGGGCCAGGATCGCATCCACGTCCATCTCGGTAAAGGTGGCACCGTGGTAGGAGACCGTGCGGCGGGGCATGATTTCCAATCCGTCCAGCAACGCGGCGGTCCGCGGTCGCCCATGGGTCTCCACCAGCCCGACCACGACGTCCGTTCCGCGTGCCTTGCGCCGCTGAGCCTCACAGAGCATGTCGTAGGTCTTGCCCACCCCGGGCGCCGCGCCGAGGTAGATCCGCAGTCTGCCGCTCGCCATACGTCCCAGTTTCCGCGTACGAGCCGCCGCTCACGAGCCTGCGGGGCGATACGTGACCAGCTGATCGAGGCAGTCGGAGCGGGCTGCGCGATCCACACCGGCGGCAACCTCACGCTACGTGGGCCAGCCGACGCCCTCGTTCTCCGCGCGCTGGTCACGGCCACCGCCGCCGCCTGAAGATCACGTACGGCATAATGGACACCAAGGCCATCAGGCCGAGCGCGAACGGGTACCCGAACTCCCAGGGCCGCGCAGAGATCGCGCTACGTTGTGATCGGTGACGGCTTGTAGCCGTGCTGTGAGGTGGCTCGCGGCGCCCTGGGTGACACGGCGCGAGCGAAGCGCCGCTTTCCCCACGCGTACCCGACACGGGTCGCGCACACCAGATCCGCACACCCAGATACCGGTTCAAGGAACACGGCAAAGATCGTCGAAATCGAACGATTGATTGAAGATTAGTAACCTTCTTGCGCTCTGACGTAACTTGTGTTTCGCTTCCATTGATTCCGTCAATCTCCCGATTTGGGGCATTATTTCGTTTATTCGGGCAAGGGGGAGACCTGGTGAGCGCGCTCTGGGATGCGGTAGGCACCAACGCCCGCCCGAAGACGGCACTGCACCTGCCGTTCGAGGGACGATCCGTACCCGTCACGCAACTGCTGGCCGACGCCGAGCGGACGGCAACAGTGATCGCCGGCCGGCGTCGCGTCGGCATCCTGATGGCCAACGGCGAACCCTGGCTGCGCGGGCTGCTCGCGTGCTTCCGGATCGGGGCTGCCGCGGTGCCCATCGCCCTCCCCGTGGCGTTCGGGAGCAGCGAGGGCTACCAGAAGCACCTGCGCCGCGTCATCGAGGACGCCGAGCTGGAGACCCTGCTGGTGGACGGCCAGAGCGCGCACCTGCTCAGCCGGCTCGGAACGTTGCCGAACGTCCGGCTGGACGACATCACGGAGGTACCCGAGATCACGGAGGTACCCGAGCCGGCCGGGCCGGTCGGTGAGAACCCGGCCGACGAGTTCGCGGTGATCCAGTACACCTCCGGTAGCACCTCGGCGCCCAAGGGCGTCGCGCTGACCGCCGGCACCATCCTGGCCGGCCTGGCGGCCATAGCCGACGGCCTGGGCCTGACCGAGACCGACGAGATCGGCATCTGGCTGCCGCTGTTCCACGACATGGGCCTGTTCGGCATGCTCGCGCACCTGGCCAGGGGCTGCTCGGTCAACCTCTGGCGCACCACCGACTTCCTCCGGGACACCCGCGGGTGGCTGGCTGGCGCGGCGGCGTCCGGCGCCAGCGTGCTGCCCATGCCCAACTTCGCCTATCAGCGCATGGTCGACGCGGTCGAAGCCGGCGGCGCTCCCGACGGACTCGATCTGTCCGGGTGGCGGGCCGCCTGCAACGGCGCCGAGCCCGTGCAGTGGTCGACGCTGGAGGCATTCAACCGGGTGTTCGGCCCGTACGGGTTCCGGCCCGAGGCGATGCTTCCGTGCTACGGCATGGCCGAAGCCACGCTCGTCGTCAGCTGGGCGAAGCCGAAGGACCTGCCGTGGCACCTCACCGTCGACCGGTTCGCCCTCGCGCCGGGCGACGAGGTCGCCCGCGTCGCCCCGGAGGCCGACAACGCCCGTGAGGTCGTCGCCTGCGGTTCGGCGGCGCCGGGCATCGCCTTCCGGATCGACGCCCCGGGTGCCGGTCAGGTCGGCGAGGTCCAGATCCGTGGCGCGGCCGTGATGGGCGGCTACCTCGGGCTGCCCGCCGACCAACAGCCCTTCACCTCCGACGGCTGGTTGCGCACAGGCGACCTCGGGTTCGAGGCCGAGGGCGAGCTGTTCCTGGTCGGCCGCCTCAAGGACATGGCAATCATCCGCGGTCAGAACTACTACGCCGAAGACGTTGAGCAGATCGCGTGCCGCGTCCAGGGTTTCGACGTCCGGGCCTGCGCCGCCCTCCAGGCCAGGGACGGCGGCTTCGAGCACCTCGCGGTCCTCGTCGAGACGCCGCTCGAGGGTGCGGAGGCCGCCGCTCTGACGAGTGCCGTCGAGGCGGCCATCTCCGCTGAGCTCGGCCCCGGGGTGGCGTTCGTGCACCCCGTGCCCGTCCGCTCCATCCCGCACACCAGCTCCGGCAAGGTTCGCCGCCAAGCCGCCAGGGACCTCTACCAGAAGACCGTGAAGGACGCCTCATGAGTATGCAGACCGTCGAGGACGCGGTGGCCACCGCCCTGGCCAACCGGCTGCAGATGGACAAGGCCGACATCGACCTGGATCTCCCCATGCACCTGCTACCGAAGATCGAGTCGGTGGTGATCCTCAGCGTGGTGGTGGATCTCGAGGACGCACTGAGTGTGGCGATTCCCGACGACGTCCCGTTCGCGGCAGTTACCGCGCGTGACCTTGCCGAGCTCATCAAGGAACTCATGTGAGACTCCGCTTCGAGCCGACCCCGCCGGACCTGGCCGTCTTCGACACCACCCTCGCCGACGCAGCCACCGTGCTGTGCACCGACGAAGCCGGGATCGTCGCGCTCGGCCTGCGGCAGGTCGACGGCCTGCTCGACTACACCGACGTCGCCAACGCGGCGCTGCACTCCGGCACCGGCACCACGGTGCCCGAACTGGCCAGGCGGCTGCTCATGCGGTTCGTGGCGGCCGAGCCGGACAGCTGGTTCGTGCCCCTGGACTGGACGGTTGCGGTACACCGGGCACCCACCGGTGAGACCTTCCAGGTGGCGATCCCGGATCTGGACGCCGAGGGCGTCGAGCTCCTGGACGACCCGGCTGCCGATCTGCCGCGGCCGGTCGTCGCCGAGGGTTATCAGGTCGATCCGTACCAGGTGCGCGTCCGGCTCACCGGCGAGCGTTTCGACATCGCCGACCGCCGGATCCGCGCGGCGTTCGACGACGTCCTCGGTGCCTTCGACAGCGGCGCGGTGCGCTATCAGGCGATCGCCGAGCCGCTGCGCACCGACCACCGACGGTCCTGGGATCTGGGTGTCGCCGACTGCGTCGTGGCGGGGAGGGTCCTCGCCGACCGGCTGCGGGCCGAAGGATTCCAGGCGCGGGCCCGCCGCGGCTTCCTGCTGGGCCTCGTCGGCAACGATCACGGCTGGTGCGAGGTCCACCTCGACGGTCAGTGGCGCGCCCTGGACCCGGCGTTCGCCTACCTCGCGGCCGAGCATGGCCGGGACGGCGGGGCGGAGTTCCGGGCGGCCTGCCGTGGCAGCCGGTTCAACCGCCTGCTGCCGTGCGCCGTGGCCGAGTCGGCCGCGCTGTTCCTGCGGCCGGACGGCACGCCGCCTGCGGCGTGGGCCTTCGGGGCCGTGTCCTCACGTCTTCGGCGCGCTGTCGTCAGCCGAGCCTGAAGAGATCTGAAGAGACCTGAAGAGAGTGGTCATGAAGTCAGGCACGATGGCGAAGCTGGCTGGTGGCTGGGCCGTTCCGCTCGGCGGGGACGCGCTGTTCACCTGGGACTACGACGCCGGCACCGAGCAGATGCTGAACCTGTACTCCCGCGGCAAGCAGCGCCAGTGGGACGCCGAGACGCAGCTGGACTGGAGCCACGACGTCGACCCGGACAACCCGCTCGGCCTGCCCGACGAGTTCATCTGGATCGCCGGGACGCGGGTGTGGGAGCGCCTGCCGGAGGCGGAGCGGACCACCGTCCGCCAGCACATAGCCGGGTGGCTCTATTCCCAGTTTCTACACGGTGAGCAGGGCGGCCTGGTGTGCTCGGCGAAGGTCGTCCAGGCCGTGCCGGACATCGCCTCGAAGTTCTACGCCGCCACGCAGGTGATGGACGAGGCCAGGCACGTCGAGGCGTACCAGCGCATGCTGCAGGCAAAGATCAAAGTGCACTACCCGATCTCCACCGGTCTGCGCGGCCTGCTTGAGGCGATCATCGGTGACAGCCGATGGGACATCACCTACCTCGGCATGCAGGTGATGATCGAGGGCCTGGCGCTGGCGGCGTTCAGCATCCAGCGCGACCGGATGCGCGATCCGCTGGCGCAGGCGCTCAACGCCTACGTGCTGCAGGACGAGGCGCGTCATGTCGCGTTCGGACGGTTGGCACTGCGCGACTACTACAGTCAGCTCAGCACCGCCGAACTGCGTGAGCGGGAGGATTTCGCGGTCGAGGCGTGCTGGGTGCTCAAGGACCGGTTCGTCGGCGAGGAGATGTGGCGCAAACTCGACTACGGCGCCGAAGAATGCATCGCGCTGGCCAACCGCTCGCCCGCCCAGCGCGAATTCCGGCGCCGGGTGTTCACCCGGATTGTCCCAACGCTGAAGGACATCAACCTGTTCGGCCCCAGGATGCAGGAGAGCCTGCGTGAGCTGGGCGTCCTCGGGTTCAGCCGGGTCGACGGGGCCGAGATAAGCGCCGAGGACGAGCGGATCGCCGACGAAATCGCCAGGCTGGAGTTTGCCACTCGGCAGCGGGAAGTGTCCGCGGTCATAGCCGTCGGCGCCGGGTCCGACGACGGCGACGACGACTGCGAGGACGAGGGATGACCGAACTGACCGAGGACACCGACCCGTACGTCATCTCCACCGAAGCCGGTGTGGAGCTGCTGGCGGGCGCGCCGTGGAAGCGGATCGCGGTGATCGGTGACAGCATCTCGACCGGAATACGCGAAGCTGTGCCCGGCTACCAGGATCTGTCCTGGGTGGACCGGATCAGTGCCGTGCTGCACCGCATTCACCCTGACCTCGACGAGATTCGGCTGGCCAAACGCGATCTGACGCTGACCGAAATCCGCCAGACGCAGTTGCAGCCGGCCCTGGATTTCAGGCCCGACCTGGTGTTCCTCTCCGGCGGCGGCAACGACTTCATCAGGCCGGGCTTCGATCCGGTCACCGTGCGCGCCGAGCTGACCGAGATCGTTTCCAGGGTCAGGATGACCGGTGCCGACATCCTCACCATCGGGATGCTCGATATCAGCCAGGCGGGCATCGTCTCCGAGAAGTACGGGGAGATGTTCGGCAAGGCGACCAGGATCGTCACCCGGATCACGCGGGAGGTGTCCCAGGAGTACGGCGCGATCTTCGTCTCGTTCACCGACCATCCGCTCTGCGCCGACGCGGGCATCTACTGCAGCGACAGGCTGCACCTCAACTGCCGCGGCCAGGCGTTCGAGGCCACCGGGAAGATGCACGGACTCGCCGCTCACCTGGCCGCGAGGAGCAAAGCCGCATGACCGACCTGACGACTTCGCTGCCGCTGGGACCGTTCGAGTGCAGCCCGGCCGCAGCCGCCGAGGCAGCCGCGGCCGTGGCCGGGCCGCCGGCCGCCCTGTACCGCCAGCTGCTGGTCGAGCAGGAGTCCGAGGCGACGCTGGTGGCCGCCCGCCGGGTGCTCGCCGCGTTCCTGCCGGACAGTGCTTCCCTGGCCAGGGAAGCCGGTCTGGCCAGGGAGGCCGGTCCGGACCGGGAGCAGGTGCTCGCCGAGCTGGCCGGCTCCCGCGTGGCGATTGCGGGGGTCGCCGCTCGGCTTCGCACCGCTTCGGCCGAGACTGTGGCCGCGGTGCTGCGGCAGCGTGCCCCGCTCGCGCTGATCGAAGGCTGCTGGCTGGACACCGTGTCGCAGCCAGCAACCCAACCCGCCGTGATCGTCAACCGGCTGGGCGTCGAGCAGCTGGAGTTGCTGGGTCGTGGCGTGGCCGAGCGCACCCTGGCCCATCAGCGCCGCCGGCTGCTGGCGGAGCACGGCGTGGTGCTCCCTGACCTGGCAGCCACCGACTTCCTGACCGCGGCGCAGGCCCGGCCGCTCACCGTGGTGACGGCAGCCTTCTACCTGTCGCTGTCCCGGCTGCCGGCCAGTTTCCTGCCCGAGGTGGTCGGCGTGCACTGCGCCTTCCGGGCACTGGGCACCGACGCCGCACTATCCGGTGTGGACGGCCTATCCGGTGTGGACGGCCTATCCGGTGTGGACGGACCTGGGTACGGTCCGGCGCCGCTGCTGGCGGAGTATCTGGCGCTTACCGAGCGGTCGCCTACCGGCCCGGCCGACCGGGCGCGGCTGCTCGCGGCGATCCAGCTCGTCGTGCGTCTGGAGAGCGCGCACGTGGCGATGCTCGACGAGCTCGCGAGCTGGCACCAGGGCCTGTCACTCGACGCCAGAGTGGCGCTGATCGTCGCCAGGCACGCACCGTACGCGGGCCGCCAGCACCACAAGGTGCAGATCTCCGGTACCCCGCTACGCGACCTGTTCGCCGACCCGGTGTTCGACGCCGCGGCGTTCATCCGTCAGCTCCGCTCCTCCAGCCAGCTGAAGCCGTTGCGGGCCGGCGGTTGCCGCTTCACCAGGGCGATCACGTTCGGTGGGCCGATGTTCGGAATCTTCGACGCGGCCGAAGCGCGCACGATCGAGCGGTGGGCGGCCGCTGTTGCCGCGGGTGAGGAACCCGGCGCCGACCTGGCTGCCTGCACCGCCGGCGACGAGGGTGCCGCTGCCTGGCAGCACGCGCTCGTGGCCGGCGACCCCGGCGACGTCCTCGCGGCCGAGCCGCCGGCTCTCGACGAGCGCCAGTTCCTGTACCGCCTGGTCAACGTCGAGCGGTTCCCCAGCGTGCTGGCTGCCGCCCGCAGCCGCGTCGAGCGGGTGCTCGCCCAGGCCGAGGGGATGTTCGAGCTGGGAGCCGCCGGACGCTACACCGACGCCAGCTGGTTCGACTACAGCCCCGAGGCGCTGTGGGAGCGGGTGGACACCCTCTACTGGACGAAGCTCGTCGAGCCCTTCCGGCCGCTGACCGACATCCCGTCCAGGAAGAACGTGATCAACAACCAGAAGCGGTTCGCGCTGGGCAACCTCGTCGATGGCGCCTGCATGCACCGGATCGGCAACACCGGCCGCTTCCACCGCCCCAGCGACGGGCCGCTGTTCGCCATCTACGCCGACGAGATGGGCCGCGGCGACATCGCCAAGAACCACATCACGCTGATCCACCAGGCCCTGGCCAGCATGGACATCCACCTGCCGCACCCGCGCTCGGAGGAGTTCCTCACCCAGGCCGAGCTGCCCGACCTGACCTACCCGTACGCCACCTACCAGCTCAGCCTGGCGCTGTTCCCGGACTCCCGCTACGAGGAGATCCTCGGCTACAGCCTGGGGATAGAGATGTTCGGCCTCGGCGAGCTGCGGCTGCACGAGATGGAGAAGATGCGCCACCACCGTTTCGACATCGCCTACGAGGCGGCGCATCTGTCCATCGACAACGTCTCGGCCGGCCACGCCCGCCAGGCGACCGACCTGATCGTCGGCTACCTCGACCACGTCGGCCGCACTGCCGGCCCGGTTGCCGTCGAGCGAGCCTGGCAGCGGGTGTGGCGCGGCTACGCCTCGTTCGCGTTCTTCGTCGAGCCGCAGTTGGCCAGGCGCCTGATGGCAGGGCGGGCCGCCGCATGAGCCTGGACCCGGAGCTGGTGGCGCTGCCGTTCTACGAGCAGCCACACCGCGAGCTGGCCGAGGCGCTCGGCAGGTTCTGGGACACCCGCGCCGATCTGGCGGCGGCAGCCCGGACCGGCGCGCCGGCGAAGTACGGCGCCCGCGTGCTGCGCGAGCTGGGGGCCGCGGGGCTGCTGGAGCCCGCCGACCTGCGCAGCCTGTGTCTGACGAGGGAAGCCCTGGCCTACACCGAGGACCTGGCCGACTTCGCGTTCTCGATCCAGGTCCTGGCCGCCTGGCCGATCCAGCGCCACGGCACCGACGAGCAGAAGCGGCGCTGGCTGCCCGGCATGGCCCGCGGCGAGCTGGCAGGTGCGTTCGCGCTGTCGGAGGAGCAGGCCGGCTCGGACGTCGCCGCGCTCGCCCTGCGCGCCGTGCCGGACGGCGCGCAGTACGTCCTGGGTGGGAACAAGATGTGGATCGCCGGCGCCGCGGGCGCCGACGTCTTCTGCGTGGTGGCCCGCACCGGTGACGGCCCGGCCGCGCTGGGCCTGACCGCGCTGCTCGTCCCGGCCGGCACCCCGGGCCTGCGGATCGAGCCGATCGACATGGTGGCCGAACGCGACATCGCCCGGCTGGAGTTCGACGGCTGCCGGGTCCCGGCCGACGCCGTCCTGGGCCCCCGCGGCGGCGGGTTTGTCGTGGCCATGGAGCTGCTCGAACGGTTCCGCCTCACCGTCGGCGCCGCGGCGCTCGGCTTCGCCCGCCGGGCCGCCGACGCCGCTTTGGCCAGGGCCAGGGAACGGGCCGCGTACGGCAGGCGGCTGTTCGACCTGCCGACGGTGAAGGCCAGCTTCGCCGATGTCGAGGTACGGCTGAACGCCGCCGCCCTCCTGGTGGCCAGGGCCGCCTGGGAGGCCGACCGGGGCGCCCCGCTGGCCAGGCACTCCAGCATCGCGAAGCTGTACGCCACCGAGGCCGCCCAGCAGGTCGTGGACGCGGCCGTGCAGGTCTACGGCGCGGCCGGGCTGGTGCACGACAGCCTGCCGGAGCGGCTGTACCGGCAGATCCGGTCGCTGCGGATCTACGAGGGCGCCTCCGAGGTGCTGCGCCTCGCCATCGCTGACGCCCTGGGCCCGCGCGGCCGGTTTCACGAGCGAATGTAAGTTCGTCTGTCCGAACGCTGAAAGCGAGCTCTTCTCATGGGGAGTAAGTCTCCGCGGTACCGCTGTGTCGGAATCGGGGCCGGACCGGCCAACCTGAGCCTGGCAGCCCTGTTGCACGGTGACCCAGGGATGCCGAACCTGGTCATCGACAGGAAGGCGGAATTCACCTGGCACGACGATCAGCTCATCCCTGGAGCGACCCTCCAGGTGTCCTTGTTCAAGGACCTTGTGAGCCTGTCCGACCCGACCAGTCCATTCTCGTTCATAGCCTATCTCCACGACCGCGGGCGAATCTACCACTACCTCAACGCACAGTTCGAAAAAGTGCCCCGCGAGGAGTTCCGTAACTACCTCGGCTGGGCCTGCAGCCGCAACGAGAACGTTGTGTTCGGCGAGGAGGCGCAGGCCGTCGACTTCACCGGCGACGCGTTTGTCGTGCAGACCGACAAGCGCGCTCTCCTCGCCGACAACGTGGTGGTCGGCGTCGGCACCGTGCCGTGGGTGCCGATGTTCGCCCGCCCGCACCTGGGCAGCACTCAGTTCCACGTCAGCGAGTTCAGGTCGAAAGCCGTCCGCCTGCGCGACAAGCGGGTGGCGGTGATCGGCGGCGGCCAGTCCGGCGCCGAGGCGTTCCTCGACCTGATCTCCCGGCCCGACAGCGAACTGCCGCACCGGGTGTCGTGGCTGTCCCGCCGGCGCAACTACTTCCCGATCGACGACTCGCCGTTCACCAACGAGTTCTACATGCCCTGCCACTCCGACTACTTTGCCGAGCTCGACCTGGCCGTACGGGCCGACTTCAACAGCCAGCAGGTGCTGACCAGCGACGGCATCTCCGAGTCCACCGCCCGGGAAATCTATCAGCAGATCTACGTCCACCGGTTCATCACGGGCGCCCCGCAGCTCACCGGGCTCTACCCCAACCGCGAGGTGGTCAGCGTCGAGGCGTGCTCGCCGGACGGCTGGAGCATCTCCGTCCAGCACAACGACCTGGCCGGCGGCCTGGAGATCTTCGAGGCCGAAGTGATCATCTGGGCCACCGGGTTCCAGCCGGCCCGGATGGACTTCCTGGCACCCCTGGAGCAACGCCTGGCGCGGGAGGACGACGAGTATCAGGTGGACGCCGACTTCGCCGCCAACTGGGACGGCCCGGCCGACCGGAACCTGTTCCTGCAAAATGCCGTCCGCACGCAGCGCGGCCTCGCCGACCCGAACCTCAGCCTCACCGCTTGGCGCAGCCAGCGGATCGTCGACCGGATCCGCGGCGTCCGGAGCAGGGGACAGGAGCCGGCGTTCGTCGAGTGGTCACCCAAGACAGGGGCCCGCTAATGGGCCAAAGGGCGTGCGATTATGGCGAAGCTGCACGCCCGGAGGCCTTTCTTTCCGGAACGATCCTGGGCCAAAGGGCGTGCGATTATGGCGAAGCTGCACGCCCGGAGGCCTTTCTTTCCGGGAAAATCCTGGGCCAAAGGGCGTGCGATTATGGCGAAGCTGCACGCCCGGAGGCCTTTCTTTCCGGGAAAATCCTGGGCCAAAGGACGTGCGATCATGTGGACGCCGACGTCGTGGTGGTCGGTGCCGGAGTGGTCGGCTGCCTGGTGGCCACCGAGGCACTGGCCCGCGCGCCCCACCGGCGGGTGACGGTGATCGACAGGGGACTGGTTGGCGGCGGAGTGTCCCGGTTCTCCGCCGGCCTGCACTTCCCGCGCGGTGCCACCCCACGGGTGCGGGCGCTGGCCGCCTACAGCCATCGCTGGTACGAGGACCTGCGCCGGCGAGACCCACAGGTGCCGATCCACCCGGTGGGCCTGACCGTGGTCAGCACCGACGAAGCCGCCGTCCGGGAGCACTACCTCCCCGAAGCGCGGCTGCGTCCGGCCGACCAGGGCTGGGAGGGCGACGGCGCCCACTACGCCGACGTTGGAGCGCTCACCCAACTCCTGGCCGCTCGGCTCCGCGACCGCGCGGCGTTTCGGGAGGGCACCGCGGTCACCGCGGTGGGGTCCGCACCGGACGGCGTCGTCCTCACGCTGAGCACGGGTGCCCGGCTCACCGCCGGCCGCGTCGTGCTGGCACCGGGTCCCTGGCTGGCCTGGCCGGAGCTGCTTGCCCCGCTCGGCGTCCGGATCAAGAAAGTAGTCGCCCTGCACATCGAACGACCCGCCACCCCTCGCGACCGCACGACCGTCTTCCACGACGAGGACGCGTTCCTGCTACCGCTGGCCCACCGCGGCCACTGGCTGTTCAGCTACACCTCACCCGACTGGGACGTCACCCCGGACGCGCTGACCGGGGGGCTGTCCGCCGACGACCTCGACCGCGGCCGGGCGATCCTGGAGCGCTACGCCCCGAAGCTCAGCCCGTACTGTGTCTCCGGCCGCGTGTTCTGCGACGCCTACAGCCCCGACCGTACGCCGATCGTGCGCCCGGTCACCGCCGACGGCCGGGTGCTGTTCGCCGGCGCGGCGGGCGGTTCCGGCTACCGGCTGGCCCCCGCGATCGCAGCGGCGGCCGCCGACCTGCTCGACGAGAAGGACACCGCATGATCATCGACCGCTTTGGCGCCGCCGCGCTCTCCGAAGCATTCGGGATCGACATGGTCTCGGTCGACGGGCTGGGCACCGGCGCCGCCTGGGGCCGGGTCGCACCGGGCGTCGCCTCGGCGCACCACCGGCACGACGAAACCGAGCTGATCGTCATCGTCGCCGGCCGCGGCGAGTTCGTCGTGGGCTCCGAACGCCACCCGGTCGCGCCGGGCACCGTCGTCCTGTTCGAGCCGTTCGAGGCTCACGTCGTGGAGAACACCGGGGATCAGGATCTGGTCTTCCTCACCCAGTACTGGCGCGACGGCGCCCGCGCGGTGTCCTCGGCCACCCCAGTGACCAGCGAGCACGGCGACCGCCCGGTGTTCGTCTTCTCGACGCCGCCCACCCCCAACGGCGACCTCCACCTCGGCCACCTCTCCGGCCCGTATCTGGGTGCCGACGCCTACGTCCGGTTCCAACGGATGAACGGCGCCAACATCTGGCACCTGACCGGCAGCGACGACTTCCAGTCCTACGTGGTCGACTGCGCTCGCCGGGAAGGCAGGTCGAACGCCGAAACGGCCGCGCACTACAGCGCCGAGATCGCGGAAACCCTGCGCCTGATGGACATCCCGCTCGACCAGTACACCGTCACAAACGCCGACCCCAGCTATGTCCCCGCGCTGAAGGACTTCTTCACCAGGCTGGTCGGCTCCGGCGCGATCGCCCCGAGCGACGGCCCCGCGCTGTTCGACCCGAAAACCGGCCAATACCTCTACGAGGTCGACGTCCGCGGCGGCTGCCCCGGCTGCGGTGAGATCACCGGCGGCAACATCTGCGAGGAGTGCGGCGAGCCGAACACCGTGGTCGACCTGGCCGATCCGGTCGCCAAGCCCTCCGGCGAGGCACCCACTGCCGGCACGGTCCGCCGCTACGTGCTGCCGCTGCATGAGTACGCGGGCACGGTGCTCGACCATCACCGCCGGGGCCGCGTCCCGGCCCGGCTACGGGAGCTCGCCGCACGACTGTTCCGCCGGGAGCGGGTCGACATCCCGGTCAGCCACCCCAGCGACTGGGGCATCACCCCGCACGAGGCGAACGGCGCCGGCCAGGTGATCTGGGTATGGCCGGAGATGGCCTTCGGCTTCCTGCACGGCATCCAGAAGCTCGGCGAGCGCACCGGCCGCGACTGGACGGCCGCCGAGCCGACCGACGACTGGAAGATCGTCCACTTCTTCGGCTACGACAACAGCTTCTACCACGCGATTCTCTACCCGGTGCTCTACCAGCTCGCCCTGCCCGGCTGGACGCCGGACATCGACTACCACGTCAACGAGTTCTTCCTCTACGACGGCCTGAAGTTCTCCACCGGCCGCCGGCACGCCATCTGGGGCAAGCAGATCCTCGACGCCGGCAGCGTGGACGCCGTGCGCTATTTCCTCGCCCGCAGCCGCCCCGAGGCGCAGCGAACGAACTTCGAGCTCGACGCCTACGAGCACACACTCGCGACCACCCTGATCGGTACCTGGCAGGCCTGGCTGAACGACCTCGGCCAGCACGTGG
This sequence comes from Frankia sp. CeCAU1, assembly GCF_977971845.1. Lineage (NCBI taxonomy): Bacteria > Bacillati > Actinomycetota > Actinomycetes > Frankiales > Frankiaceae > Frankia > Frankia sp. CeCAU1. Next base: position 62,976 of record NZ_CDWWXA010000002.1, read on the forward strand.
CCGACCACTACGACGGGGTGGCTCCCGACGCCGGCAACTGGACCCCCGAGCACGCCGGGTTCCTCGGCCAGCTCGCTGCCCGGCTCGGGGCGCTCACCGCCAGCCTGCGGCCCGGCGGGTTCTCGCTCAACCAGGCCGCCGCCGAACTGGACGCCCTGGTGGCCGACGCGCTCCGGTTCAGCCGCCGGGAACGCGTGCTGGCGCGGGCCGGCGGCATGCCGGACGAGGTGCGCACGGCCACCGCACTGGAGCTGGCCGCCGCCGCACTGCTCGCGCACGGCGCCGCGCCGGTCATGCCGCGCTTCGCCGTCCGGCTGGCCGAAGCCCTCGGCCAGCCGGCGCCCGACCAGTGGCCCAGCACGGTCGAGCTGATCCCGCCGGGCAGCAAGGTCACCCTCACCCACACCACGTTCTTCCGCCCGACCAGCAGGAGCCTGTCATGATCAACAAACTCCTGGCGTCCACCCCGGACCGCGGGACGCTGTACATCACCAGGCTGGCCGGCACCCGCGAGGTCCCGCTCGCCGAGGTCTGGCGACTGTCCGGCCTGGTCGCGGCCAGGCTGCGCGCCCGCGGCCTCGGCGCGGGCGACCGGATCGGCATCCTCGCCGCCAACAGCCTCGAGTGGGTGGTGCTCGACCTGGCCGCCCTGCGGCTCAAGGTCGAGACCGCCGGCCTGGAACCGGGCAAGTTCGCGCCTACCCGCGAACTCATGGACCGCTACGGCCTCTCCCTCCTGTTCACCGACCGGCCGTCCGACGAATCCGGTGTCGAGCAACTCGCGGCGTTGCTCGACGACCTGCTCGACGACCTGCTCGACGACCTGCCCGACGTGCCCCCGCCGCCGGTCAGGTACGCCCCCGACGAGGTCACCACGATCAAGTTCACCTCGGGAAGCACCGGCACGCCCAAGGGCCTGGGCGCCACCGTCGGCAGCATCGACAGCTCGCTGGACGCCGTCCAGGGCATGTTCGGCCACGGCCCCGGCGACAATCTGCTGGTGTTCCTGCCGCTGTCGTTGCTTCAGCAGCGCTACTGGGTGTATTCGGCTCTGCTGCACGGCCACGACGTCACGGTCTGCACCTACGAGGCGGCGTTTGTCGCACTCACCCAGGTACGGCCGACTGTCGTCATGGGTGTGCCCGGCTTCTTCGAAGGCGCCCGCAGCCAGATCGAGCGCCGCGCCCAGCGCACCGGCCGGGACCTCGCCGACGTGGCCCGCGACCTGTTCGGCGACCGCATCCGTTACCTCTGGACGGGCTCGGCGCCCGCCGATCCCGCCACCCTCGCGTTCTTCGACCGGCTCGGCCTGCCGATCTACGAGGGCTACGGCCTCAACGAGACGTGCATCGTGGCCAAGAACCACCCGGGCGCGCACCGGGAGGGCAGTGTAGGCCGGGTGCTGCCGGGCAAGCAGGTGCTCATCGACGATGACGGGGTGATCAGCGTCCGTGCCGAGTACCCGGTGAACGGGCGGTACGCCTACTGCGAGCCCGGCGACTCCGAGCGGGTCTTCGGCCCCGACGGCACCGTGCGCACCGGTGACCTCGGATACCTAGACGCCGACGGCTTCCTGTTCGTTCTCGGTCGTGCCGACGACACGATCGTGTTGGACAACGGTAAGAAGATCATCGTCAGGCAGATCGAGGAGCACCTGAAGGCCAGCCCGGCCATCGCGGAGTGCGTGCTCTACTGCCCGGCCCAGACCGAGCTGGTGGCGGTCGTCTCGCCGGCGTCGGTGCCGGCGGACACCGCCGCCATCTCCGCACAGCTCGCGGCCACCAACCGGGCGCTCGGCGGTGACCAGTACATCCACCGGGCCGTGGTGGCCGACGAGCCGTTCAGCATCGACAACGGCCTGCTCACATCTCAGTACAAACCCAAGCGGAAGCAGATCCGAGCGGTGTACCTGCGCCAGCTCGGCGACCCGAGGAAGGGACTCCATGCTGCCTGACTCCGTGCTGCCTGACTCTGTGCTGCCTGACTCTGTGCTGCCTGACTCTGTGCTGCCCGACATCGAGACCGCCGTCCGGGAGAACCTGGCCGCGGTGCTGACCATCGACATCGCCCCCGAGGACCTGGAGCCCGCTGCCGCCCTCACCGGTACCTACGGGCTGACCTCGCTGAACAAGGTCCTGTTCCTGACCTCGCTGTGCAGGGACACGGGCATCGACATGGCCCATTTCACCGAGGACGATCTGGCCGGGATGCATACCCTGCGTGACTGTGTGGAAATCCTGTCCCGGCACGCTCCAGCGGGGGCCTGACCGGTGGCCTGGCGCACGGACGGCCCGGCCGTCCTGGACAACGACCACGTCCGCCTCGCACCCGTCACCGAGGCCGACCGGGAAGCGCTGCGGGCGATCGCCTTCGACCCGGGCATCTGGCGGTACTTCGTCTCCCGAGTGGCATCCGACGCCGACTTCGAGGCATTCTTCGACGGCGCTCTCGCCGACCATCGGGCCGGCCGGCGATGTGTCTTCGTCGTCACCGACAAGCGCACCGGCCGGGTCGCGGGCGGCATGAGCTATGGCAACCTGTCCGAGCCGGACTCTCGGCTGGAGATCGGCTGGTCGTGGCTCGGCCGTGACTTCCGCGGCGCGGGGATCAACCGGTGGGCCAAGTTCCTGCTGCTGGAGCACGCCTTCGAGCGCCTGGGCGCGCTGCGGGTGGAGTTCAAGACCGATGTGTTGAACACCCAGGCCCGGCGCGGCCTGCGCAACATCGGCGCCGTTGAGGAGGGGGTGCTGCGCAGCTACAACCCCATGCCGGACGGGCGCCGCCGCGACGCGATCTACTACAGCGTGCTGGCCGAGGAATGGCCGATCGTGAAGAAGACGCTCGCCGAGCACCCGAAGGTGCGCCCGTGACCGTCCTGGTCAGAGCGGACGGGGAACCGTCGGAGCTGGGCAAGGCCCACGGGGCGGCGTTGGCGGGGCGGCTGCGGTCGTTCGTGGACGACCACGTCTGCCGGCTCGGCCGGCTGCTGCCCGACCCGGTGACGCTGGACGGGCTCCGTCCGACGATCGCCCGGTACCGTACGGAGATCGAGCACGCCACACCGCGGCTCGCGGCCGAGGTCGCCGGGCTCGCGTCCGGCGCGGGCCTGGACGAGGACGAGGCCTGGCTGCTCCAGCTTCGACGCGAGATCCTCGGCTACACCAAGATCCCCACCTCGGGTGACTGCACCACCTACGCGCGGGTCGTCGGCCCGCTGCTCGCCCAGACCGTCGACCTCAACGGCGACCTCGAAGACCAGATCGCCGTCCTCGACCTGGCTTCGCCGATCGGCCGTTCGCTCGTGCTGAGCTTCGGTGGCCTGCTCGGGTACCTCGGCCTCAACAGCCGCGGCCTCGCGGTCGGGCTCAACCTCGTCCTGGGTGGCGACTGGCGGGCAGGTCTGCCCCCGTACCTGGCGATCCGGCACCTGCTCGACACAGCGGCGAGCGTCGAGGAAGCACTCGACGTCCTCCGCGGCCTGCGGCTGGCCAGCTCCCGGTCGCTGACTCTCTGCGATGCCACCCAGGCGGTCTGGGTGGAGATCCTCGGTGACGAGCTACGGACCGTGCAAGCGCCGCAGACCGTCCACACCAACCACTTCCTCCATCCCGACTTCGTTCCCCACGACGAGATCAACGTGTTCGCCCGCAACTCCTCCGTCCGCCGGCTTGAGGCTGCCACGGCGGTGCTCGCGACCCTTGGGAAGGAGCCCGAGGAGCACCTCGCGTTGCTGTCCGCCCCACCCATCCGGGTGCCCGACAACGGCGACGTCCGGCGGGAGCGCACGGTCGCGGCAGCAGTCCTGTTACCGGAGCTCGGGGAGCTGCGGCTTCGGCCCGGCGACCCGGCCTTGTCCACTACTCGGACATTCCGGTTGAAGTAACAATCGTGGCGATGCTCCACCACGATGCTCCACCACGATGCTCCACCACGACGGACCACTCTTCCGCCGCTGTACCTACCTGCTGGAACAAGCGGTTCGTTAGCCGACCCTTCCATGATTTGGCGTCGCGGGAGGTGGAGAGGGTCGCTGCCGCGGGCATGGTCGTGAGCCGGTGACGTAGGTGAGGAGCCATCCGTGGTGACAGTCGGGGAGAAAATCGCTGTTGCGGGCGGGGGCGTTGACGTGCCGCCCGGGCCCGCCACGCCCCCACCGCTTGACCGGTTGCGCTCGCTGCACGCCGCGGGCCGCCTGGCCGGCGAGTACGACGTGGTGGCGGGCCTGCTGGCGGAGATCGCCGCCGAGGATAACGGCGGGGCCGATCTTGTCCGGGCCGGGCAGATCCTGAGCCGTCTCGATCCCGAAGAGGTCCTGGGAACAGACGGCGATATCGAGGCGGTCACAGTCGCGATCACGGGACATTCCACGATTGGCACGCGCTTCTTGGCGTATTCGTCGTGAAGCTCGGCGATGCCGGGCCCGCGGTAGAACAGATTCGATGTCATATCCGCTTCCTCGGTCGTTCGACCTGGTTGTCGTCGGTGGCTGCTAACTCCGTTAGCCGACGCTAGCCAACAACGTTGGTGACGGTCAAGGGGCGTGCGGAAGGTCACCGGTCCGGGGCGTCGCGGAGCAACAGCAGGTAGGGGCTACCGAGGGGGATGGCTCCGTGACCTCAGTGTTCGTCCCAGTGACCTCAACTCCAGGCCCGTCAATGGCGCATCCCCACTCGGCCCACACGGGCTGCGCCACCCGGCGTCTCGACGACCGGGACGACCCGGTAGATCGTCACCTTTGTCGGGCCGGCGCCGAACGAAGCCACCTTGACGCCATGGGCCAGCGCGCCGGCCAGCAGCGGGAGCCGGTGCAACGTCGCCGGTTCGGCCATCCAGGCGTCGAGGATGACGTAGTCGACGTCGCGCCAGCCGTTCGGGAGGCTCGCCCGTACGGCCTGATCGTTGATCTTCCAGTGCCAGATCGGCCTGGTACCTCCGCGTAGCAGGTCGAGCCACGCGTAATCGTTCGTGATCGTCACTCGGCCAGGGGGGACGTGGTCGAGGTACCAGGCGGACGCCTCCCGGCTCGGGAGACTGTCGTCCCGGGAGGCCGCGTCGACCAGGACCGGTCCCCACTGCCACGGCAGCACCGCCAGCCCGGCCACGACGACCGAGGCCACCGCCGCGAGGCGAAGACGGGCGGTTGTGGTGGCAGGCCCGGGCCGGGGATGAAGGTGGTCGGCCAACCCCGCTACGCAGAGTGCGGCGAACGGCAGCATACCGACGACGTACGGGTACGGCAGGTACCCCTCCCGGAGCAGGAGCAGTGCCTGGCTCACCAGCAGCACGCTCGGCACCCGAAGCCGAGGCACCAGCAGCCCGGCGACCGCCGCCACGAGGCCGGCGGCGAGCAGGACCGCATCGAGCCCGAGCCAGAAGCCGACCAGGTTCCACGCCGAACTGCCGCGGTCGAGCACACTGCCGCTGGACTGCCGGGTGAACAGCTGGAACTCGACCGACCGGCGCAACTGGTGCAGCTCGCCACGAGCGGCTGCGAACACCACGAACGCCCCGGGGCCCGCCACGGCCGCGGCGGCGAATCCGAGGTTCGCGGCGCGTAGGTTGCGCCGCCGGTGATTGATCCACACCATCAGGTAGACACCGGGCAGGAACACCAGAGCGGATTCCTTGGACCAGAACGCGACGCTTACCGCGAGTCCCGCCAGTACGGCAGTCCGCACTCGCCGTCTGGGCGCCGCAGCCATGACCAACGCCGCTAACAGCCACATCACCATGATGTTGTCGAGGAACACCATCCGCTGGGACCAGAGCGCCAGCGGTGACAGCGAGAACAGCGCGACGGCCGTCACCGCGTACGGTCGGCGCACGTCCAGCCGGCGGGCGAACAGGTAGACCAGGACACAGCTCGCGACGTGCACCCAGAGCATGAACTCGCGCGCGGCGCTCACGCCGGTAGCGCCGCGGCCGAAGGCGTCGGTCACCCAGGCGTACGCCGCGATCTGGGCCCAGCCGCCGAAAGGATGATCATACCAGTAGGTGTAGTGCGCCAGTCGGCCCCAGTACCGCAGGGCGTAGGCCTGCGCGGTATATGTGCCCTCGTCCTCGTTGAACCGGCCGGGCCAGCCATCGAGGTTCACCGCGTGGACCAGCGCACAGGCGACGACGGCTGCGCCCACGGCGAGAACGACCATGGTGCGACGGCTGCCGCGACGGCTGCCGCGACGGTGACGGGCCGCCGGACCCGGCTGGCCGGCCGACTCCGGAACGCTCCTCGCGGCGGTCAGCAGGCGACCCTCCCGGCGAGCAGGCTCGCCCGGAAGGCGGCGAGGTCGGCCTCCGAGTCGTCGTACCGCCAGTCACCCTTCACGCCGTCCTTGATGTTCATCGCCGTCCAGACGAACCCCACCACCTGGGGGTGACTCTGCAGCCAACTGCCGAACGAGGCGATCCAGCTGGTCTTGTACTGGTCCCGCTGGGCGCCCACCTCGGTCAGCAGGACCGGCTTGGTCGACAGCGTGGCCAGTTGGGCCATGGACGGGCCGTACGTCTGCGCGGCGGAGCTCTCCTGCACGCCGTACCCTGTCAGACCCATCAGGTCGACCCACTTGTCGCCGGGGTAGTACTCGGCCAGCGGCGTTCCCGACGTCCCGCGGAGCACGTTCGGCGACCACACCCACAGTGCGTTCGTGACGCCGGCGTCCCGGAAGAGGCCGACCACGTGCTGCCACGCCGCCACGAACAGCGCCGGGGTGTTCGAGCCGACCGACGCCCACGGGTACCAGTAGCCGTTCATCTCGTGGGCGAACCGGATCAGGACGGGGCGTCCGTACTTCTTCACTACCATCGCGATGGCCCGGTAGTGGTCATCCCACCGGCCCTCGATGGTCTTGTCGAGCGTGAAGTCGCTCTGGTTGACCCCCTTGTCCGGGTTCCACGGCTCGACCGTCACGATCGGTGTCACCGGCACCGCGCCGAGCACCGTCGGGTCCAGGCCATGGGTCACGGAGACGAAGAACTGGGCCATCGCCGGCGGGCAGGCCGTCGTGCGTGCAACCTCGCCCAGCGACGCCTGGCTGATGCCGGGCACCGTGACGCCGAACTGCGGACGGGTCCTGAACACGGTTTCGACGGCCGCCCGCGGCGGCGCCGAGCCGCCGCGGGCGGCGCCGCTCGGGGATGCGGGTTTCAGCGACGGGCCGTCGCCGGGGGAGCTGCAGGCGAAAACCAGTACGCTCGCCGCCATCATCAGGCAGACGGCAGACCGCCGTCGCATCAGCGCCTCCCCACCAGGTACCCCGGCCGTCTGGCTGGTACGTCCGCCGAACAATGCCTGAAAAGTGTACAGAAGTCCTGAAATGCGGCCATGGCGCATCTCGTTCGCGAGGCTACCCGGTGCCCGGATTCCACCGGGACCGAAGTCAGGAACGCGGTGTGCCCGCGGTCTGGCTTGACTGGAGCCGCGGTCCCCGCAACGGCAGCTGTACGCTGGTGACCAGCGCGTGTTCGAGCGCCGGCCCGAGCATGACCGCTGCCGTGTTCGTGATGTGGGAGTCGTCGCGGTACAGCAGTACGCTGCCCCGTACAGCCGGGCAGGGCCCGGTCCCCGGGCACAGGATGACGTTCAGGTCGACCGCGCTGACCGCTGGTTCGCGGCCCTCGACGACCGCCTGCAGCAGCGGGTCGCGGGGCAGTCCGGAATCCCGCGGGAACGAGCACGACCGCCAGTTGTCGATTGCGCCGGAAATACACGCCGGAATGTCTCCCGGTGGATTCGGGGTGTCGACGATGTAGACCAGCGGAGCACCCAGGGATGCGAGCCGTGCGATCGTGTTCCGCCATCCCGCCACAACCTTTTCTTCGTCGCCGGTGTACCGGTTGTACGTACTCAGGAAGATCGCGTCTGGCTTTGGTTCCGCGGCGAGCCGGCGAAACGTGTTCTCCCGCCAGGTGTCGCACTCGGTGAACTCCCGGCCGAGCTGCTCGCTGCGGACCGAGATGGCGGGTAACGGACAGCCGACCTTGGTCAGCACCTCCACCGACCAGTCGCTGCCGCGGGCCACGTGGTAGACCGCCCCGAACCACTGGGCGGCGTGCGAGTCCCCCAACAGGACCACCCGGCCGGTGGCGCCGTCGGTGTTCAGCTGGCAGGGCGGGCTCGTGGTCTGGCGGGGACTTGCCATGCAGCCGTCCGGAAGCCGCGGCAGGTCGTCGTACGCGGACCAGGGGGCGGGCGTCACCGGGCCGCTCAACAGGCCGCCGGGTTGGTCGAACGGGTCACGCACCACCGTGGCCGCGGGCAGGTGCGGCAGCACCGCCACCGCGTCCCGGTCACCGCCCCGCATCCGCTGCAACGCATCGGTGCCGACCAGCATGCCGGTGGCGGCCGGCAGCAACGTCGCGGTGACGGCGATCGCGAGGCCACGACGCCAGCCCGACGCCGCGACCGCCGAGAGCCGCACCGGACGCTCGACCAGCCGCACCGACAGCTCGGCCGGCACGGCGCAGGCCGCGACCACTGCCATGCGCGTCTGCCAGCTCAGGTCTCCCACCCGCGCCTCGACCAGGACGAGCATGGCCCAGTGCCACAGGTACAGGCTGTACGACCGGCTTCCGATGACGGTCAGCACCCTGGTCCCCAACAACCGGCCCGCACCCGCCCGGAGGCTGCGGTGTCCCGGGCGGACGCCGGTACCCGCCGCGATGACCGCTGCCGCGCCGAAGGTGGGCAACAAGGCCGCCGTGCCCGGGTAGACCGTCACGCTGTCGTAGCTGACGACGGCGGTCACCACCGCCACGCACCCCGCCCAGCCGAGCACGATCCTTAGCCCGGTGACGGTACGGCCGCGGTCGAGTCTGGCGAGCGTCGGCGCGGCGAAGGCGACCAGCGCACCGACGCCGAACTGCCACGCCCGGGTCGGCGAGCTCAGGTAGGCGACCGGCGTCTCCACCAGGGTCCAGTGCAGCGACAGCGTCAACGACAGGGCGACGAGCCCGAGCGTGACCGGGACCGCGACGGCGGCCAGCGACATCGTGACGCGCCGGGCGAACAGTACGACGAGCAGCAGGAGCAGCGGCCAGACGAGGTAGAACTGCTCCTCCACGCTGAGCGACCAGAAGTGCAGCACCGGACTGGGGTCCCGACCGCTGGCGAGGTAGTCGGTCTGGTTCGAGATGAACCGCCAGTTGACCAGGTAGACCGAGGCCGCCGCGACGTCGTGCACCGTCTCCGCCTGGCGCAGCGGCGGCATCGTCAGCCAGCTCGCCACGGTGACGAACACCAGGACGACGCAGGCCGCCGGCAGGATGCGCCTGGCCCGGCGCGCGTAGAATCCCGCCAGGCTTATCCGACCGGTGACCTCGGCCTCCCGCACGAGCAAGCTGGTGATGAGGAACCCCGAGACGACGAAGAACACGTCGACCCCGACGAACCCGCCAGCGGCGTGGGGGACCTGACCGTGGTAACACAGCACGGGCAGCACAGCCAGGGCGCGTAGCCCTTCGACGTCGGGGCGGAAGCCGAGCCGTTCCTCGATCCGCACCAGACCCGGGTGGGGTCGCCGCAGCGGCAC
>NZ_CDWWXA010000002.1:72832-113591 GCF_977971845.1 Frankia sp. CeCAU1
CGTCCGTGACCGCGTCGTCCGTGACCGCGTCGTCCGTGACCGCGCCGTCCGTGACCGCGTCGTCCGTCGTCCTCATGGTCCTCATGGTCCTCAGGCCGACCGTTCCCACGGTCCGCCCGGCCTGATCAGTGCCATAGCACGGTCGGGTCGACCCAGCCGGTGGCCAGCAACGCGATGACCGCCAGGCCGACGGTGATCGCCAGCCCGTCGGGCCAGCGCAGGTGCTCGGAGGCCGGGAAGTCCAGATCGTCGTCGTGACGTTCCACGTCGCTTCACCCCTGGCGCAGGGCCGCGCTGGCGGGTGGAGCGCCGTGCGAGGGCGAGACCGGCGCGCTGTGAGCCTGCGCGCTGTGAGCCGGCGCGCTGTGAGCCCGCGGACCGCCGGTCCATGCCCGGACCACGGAGTCGGGCTGAGACTGCCTGGCGCGGTGCCGGCTGCGTGCCGGCCGGTCGCCGCGTCCCACGAGCAGGCGGCTCAGGTCGAACAGGAGCGGGACGCTCAGATAGCTGTGGCCGAGCTGAAACAGAATCACGAGCCAAAAGTTTCCCCAGCCGAACCTCCAGACGTCGAGACCGATGCCGGTCCATGTCGCGCACGTCGTCAGCAGCAGCCAGCAGAAGGCGGTCCGAACCACGCCGCGGACCATCGGGTTCCCCCTTTTGCGCACGGAGCCGGTCGCCACCCAGGATGCCGTGCGACCACGCACCATGTGCAGGATCGCGACAGCGTGGCAGAAGCTGTACACAAGTTGCACCCGCAGCACTTCGAAACGCCATCGACCGCGGCTGGTGGCCGGGAGCAGGACCAGCCACACCCAGGCGGCGGCCAGGAACGGCAGGAAATTATAGGGCCGCACCAGCTCCGGGTAGACGTACACCATCAACAGGCCAGGAATGTTAATGGTAAAGACGTTGATCGCGGTGGAAATATAGTAGAGGAACCCGCTCCAGAAGCAGACCCGCTGTTTCCAGCCGAGTCTGATGTGGCGTAGCTGACGGGTCCGCAGCAGGGCCATGGAGCCGCTGCACCAGCGGTACTGCTGGTTGATGAAACCGGCCAGGTCGGCCGGGCACAGGCCAGTCGCCAGCACCACCGGTACATAGCGGGTGGTGTAGCCCGCCGCCAGCAGCTTGACACCGGTGAAGACGTCCTCGCTGTGTTCGATCTGGGCGAAGCCGCCCGCCTTCCGCAAGCTGCCGCGCCGGTAGATCGCATTGGTTCCGACGCAGATCGGGACGCCGACGGCATCGCGGGACGGCTGCACCCAGCGGTAGAAGAGTTCCTGGGTGGCGCCGGCGGTCCGCTGCAGCCAGCCCATCGACCGTTTCGTATCGAAGTGCTGCGGGCTCTGCACGATACCGACGCTCGGGTCGTCGAGGTACGGTGCCAGGTGAAAGAGGTAGTCCGGCCGCGGGCAGAAGTCGGCGTCGAAGATGGCGATGTAGTCGCCGCGCGAGTGCTCGAACCCGAACTGGATGTTACCGGCCTTCTTCATCCGGCCGCGGTCCGGCCGGCTCAGGTAGCTGAAGCCGTGGGCGGCGGCCGCGGCGGCGACCTCCGGGCGGCCGCTGTCGTCGAGGACGTACGCCCGTAGCTGCCCCGGCCACCTGACCCGGGCGATGTGTGAATAGGTGTTGAGCAACACCGGGAGAGGTTCGCCCGCGCTGGGAAGAAAGATGTCGACGCTGGGGTAGTAGATCGGCCGCCAGCCGCGGGCCAGGCTCTCATGGCTCTGTCTGGTTACGCGCCGCCGGTGCTGGGTGGCCACAATCGTGAAGGCCGAACAAACCGTGTTGAGCCCGAGTAGCAGGAGAAACACCCACAACGCCGACGCCAGCAGCGCGAACTTGACCAGGCTGAACGAGGCAAGGGTGAACGACGCGGTCATGCACAGTAGTACCCAGCGACGCTGTCGGCCGAGGTAGGCGTACACCAGTCGGTCCGACGGCGGGCTTGGCAGCGACTCGCTCCGAGCTTCTGGGACCGGCGCTTCTGGGACCGGCGCTCCGTCGACGGCACCGTTCCTTGGCGCAATCCGATCCGCCGCATATTCCCTGGGGGGCATCACCGAGGCCGCGACGGAAGAGTCTCTCCTTTGTTCGCCCAGCTCGGCGGCGCCCAGCTCGGCGGCAAGGAACTCCTCGCCAAGATCGACCTCCACGGTCCCCCCGGTACCCTTTGATCAATGCTGATGGTAGCCCATGTGGGTCGTTGCGACCCGGTGGCCCCGGCGTCGCTAGGGCCATCGCGACCGATACCGCCAACGGGAAGTTGCTGCTCAATTACGATGCGCTACGTCGGGCTCTCGGGGGTGGGCCGCGCCGTGAACGCGCCTTCAGGCACCTCTAGAATCCAGGCACAAATTCCGTCGTGAGCCGGTTGTCAGAACCACGGCTGCTAACGGAGACGGTAGGCACTCATGCGTGCGGCGCCGCGGTGCGCAATGAGTGCGCGTGAAGGTCGGGTTCCGGCGGGAGGGGGCGGCCGTGGGTTCGCAGACCGCGCGGCGACGGTTGCCGTGACGACGCCTGACGGGTCAGTTCCGTGGGACGTGGCAAACTCCCGCGCGACACCGCTGCTCGACAGTGACCCCGTCACTGTCGGGACGTACCAGCTCGTGGCGAGGCTGGGCCAAGGCGGGATGGGAATCGTCTACCTCGGCAGGAGCCGGGACGGGCGGCCCGTGGCCGTCAAGGTGGTCCGTACCGACCTCGCGCGGCAGCCCGAGTTCCTGGCCAGGTTCCGTCGTGAGGCCGAAGTCGCCCAGCGGGTCGCCAGATTCTGCACCGCGGAGGTGCTTGAGGTCGATGTCGAGGCCGATCGCCCGTACCTGGTGACGGAGTTCATCGACGGTCCCACGCTCGCGGACGCGATCGCCGCCAACGGTCCCATGGCGGAGGCCGACCTCGAACGCCTCGCCATCTCGGTCGCGGCGGCGCTCACCGCCATCCACGCCGCGGGAATGATCCACCGTGACCTGAAGCCGTCGAACGTCCTGCTGTCGCGACTCGGTCCGCGGGTCATCGACTTCGGCATCGCGCGCGCGATGGATTCCACGACCTCGCTGACGACCTCCACCGGCCTGATCGGCACCCCCGCCTTCATGGCTCCCGAACAGGCGCGCGGCGTGCTGGTCACGGCGGCCGCGGACATCTTCGCCTGGGGCGGGGTGGTGACGTTCGCGGGCACCGGGATCGGCCCGTTCGGCAAGGCGACGACCCCGGTTCTGCTGTATCGAACGGTGCACGAGGCGCCCAAGATCGACGGCCTGCCCGACGGACTCCGTTCGATCGTGGCGAAAACGATGTCCAAGGAGCCGGCGGACCGGCCGACCGCCAGCGATCTTTACCAGTCCCTCCTCGGCCTGTCCAACGTCGACGAGGCGGTGCGAGGCGAAGCTGGACAGGCCGCCGTCACCGTGGTCACGGATCCGCCGGTCAAGCCGCCGGCGCGCATGGACGCCGGAGCCTCGCGGACACCGTCCGACTCCGTGGGTTCCGTGGGTTCCGTCAACCCGGCGATGCCACCGCCGAGCGACGACATCCTGTCGCCGCTGGACCTGTCGCCACTGGACCGTCCGGCACCCGGCCGCGGTCACCCCGAGGGTGGCGAGCCGAAGCAGCAGCGGCAGCGGCGCGGCCGGTGGCAGCGGCGCACGGTGGTGTCGCTGGTGGCCAGTCTCTGCGCCGTCGCGGTAGCGGTGACGGCCACCCTCATGTTCGTCACCCACAAGGACCCCGCTTCGGTCCCCGAGAGCATCGAGGTGTCGCGCCGGCTGGCGAGCGAGGCGGCGGCGGCCAGCACGACACAACCGCAGCTGGCCCGCCAACTTGCGCTGGCGGCCTACCGCGTCGAGCCCACGGAGGAGGCCCAGCGCAGCCTGATTGAGAACTTCGGCGGGGTAGAGATCAATACGCTGGTTGGCCACACCGACCGGGTGATCGGAGTACGGTTCAGCCCCATCGGCAGAATGCTGGTGACGGGAAGCGACGACAGCACCGTCCGGCTCTGGGATATCAGCAACCCCATGGCCACCAGACCGCTCGCGGTCATCCCGGGGGACAGCGGCACCTTTCTGCAGGGCGGCTTCAGCGCGGACGGGCGGCTGCTGTCGACGTCCACCGACGACCACATTGTCCGCCTCTGGGACATCTCCGTGCCCGAGCGGCCCAGGTCGCTGGCGGTGCTGCGGGACGTCAACAACAGCGTCGCCTTCGCGGTCGGCGGAAAGACCATGGCTACCGCCGGCACCGACAACACCGCCAAGTTGTGGGACATCACCGATCCCCATCAGCCGCGGCTGGTGGCCACCCTCGTGGGACACACCGACTGGGTCAACACCGTGGCGTTCAGCCCGGACGGGAGGATGCTCGCGACCGGCAGCCACGACCGGACCATCCGGCTCTGGGACGTGTCGACCCCGACCCGGCCCACGCCGCTCGCGATCCTCAACGGGCACGAGAATGCGGTGCTCGGGCTCACCTTCCGGCCCGACGGCAGGATCCTCGGATCGACGTCGGCGGACCGGTCCGCCCGGCTGTGGGACATCGCCACGCCGACGGAACCGAAAATGCTATACACCTTCACCGACCGATCGGACTGGGTGAGTAGCGTTGCCTTCCGCGTCGACCTGCACCTGATGGGCACGACCGCGCGGAAGGCCGCCCGGCTGTGGGACATCTCCGACCCGCGCAATCCCCGCCCGGTTGGCGGCCTGCTCGGACACACGGCGACGGTGCGGCGCGTCCAGTTCAGCCCGGACGGCACACTGGCCGCCACCTCCGGCGACGACAACACCGCTCGGTTGTGGGACATCGACCCGGCCCATATCGCCAAACGTGCCTGCACCGATCCGACGGCCGTGATGAGCGAGGCCGAGTGGGAGCGGCGCGCCCCGCAGATCCCCTACCCGTCGCGCTGCCCATAGCGGAGTGATCCCGGCCGGGCCGGCGTGGTCGTCACCCTGCGCGGCGAGGCTGTTGTCGCTTGGTGACGCTTCGCCACCCTCCGACAGATACTTAGTTAAGTACCGAGGTACTCTACAAGTACCGAGGTACTCTACACGGTACTACCATCACGGTACTATCGCCTCATGCCCAGAACCGTTACCCTCGGCGCCGCCCGCACGCCCACCGGCAAGCTCGGTGGCGGCCTCGGCTGCGTGGCACTCTGCTCGGGCGGCGGCCAGGACGACGCTGTCACCCTGGAGGCTTGATGATGCCGCTGGACGGACTCCGAGTGGTGGAGCTCGCCGCGATCGGGCCTGCGCCGTTCTGCGGCATGATGCTTGCTGATCTTGGCGCGGACGTGCTGAGAGTCGAGCGGCCGGCCGGGCCGGCCGGCGCGTGGGGGCGGTCGCCGGTCCTCGACCGCGGCCGGCGCACCGTGACGCTCGACCTCAAGGACGCCGGCCAGGTCGCCCAGGCGCTCGACCTGGTGGCCGACACGGACGTGTTCCTCGAGGGCTTTCGGCCCGGCGTGGCCGAACGGCTGGGCCTGGGGCCGCGCGAGTGCCTGGCCCGCAATCCGCGGCTGGTCTACGGTCGGATGACGGGGTGGGGGCAGAACGGGCCATACGCCCACACCGCCGGCCACGACATCACGTACCTGGCCGTCAGCGGCGCCCTGCACGCCATCGGCCGTGCGGGGGAGCGGCCCGTGCCGCCGGTCAACATGCTCGGTGACTTCGGCGGGGGCGGCATGCTGCTCGCCTTCGGGGTACTGGCGGGCGTGTTCCACGCGCGAGGCACCGGCCGCGGTCAGGTCGTGGACGCCTCGATAGTCGATGGCGCGGCGCTGTTGACGGGCATGGTGCACGGGTTCCTGGCGGAGGGGTCATGGCGGGACGACAGGGGTGTCAACCTGCTGGACGGCGGCGCCCCGTTCTATGACACCTACGTCTGTCAGGACGGCGGGTATGTCGCGGTCGGCGCGTTGGAGCGGAAGTTCTTTCGTGCGCTGGTCCAGCGGCTTGGCCTCGAAGACGATCCGGCATTCCACGGCGACCACCTGGATCGGGCTCGGTGGCCCGCGATGCGGGCGAAGCTCACCGAGACCTTCGCCAAGCGTCCGCGCGACGAGTGGCACGTCCTCTTCAAGGACACCGAGTGCTGCGTGGCGCCGGTCCTGTCACTGGCCGAGGCTGCCGCCGACGAGCACAACGTCGCCCGTGGCGTGTTCCGTGAGCTGGACGGCGTCCGCCATCCGCAACCGGCTCCGCGTTTCGGCGACGGCTAGGGCGTTTCGGCGACGGCTAGGTTCCGGCTGCGGTGGCGCTGCGAATGCCGTCGAGCACAAGCGAGGCAAGCTCCTCGTAGGCATCGGCGTCGTGTAAGCCGGTGGCGGCAAGGACGCGACCGGTCTGGATGCGCTCCATCGTCGCGGCGATCGTGTCGGCGATGAACGCCGCGTGAACATCGCGGAATTCTCCCGCAGCGACGCCGTCGCCGATGAGCTGACGGACACGCGCGGCGGCCGCGGCGATGTTGTGCTCATACACCTCCCGGGCGACGTGGTGCGCCGCGAGGTCGAGCCTGAACGCGGGCGATGCCGGACGCAGCGCGCGACCGATCGCCGCCAGGTAGGCCACGAGCCGGTCGGCCGAGGACGCGGCTTCGGCGGTCTCGGTCTCGACCTGCGCGGTGGCCCGGCGGAAGTAGTGCCTCACCGCGTTGACCGTAAGCTGCTCCTTGGACTGCCCGAGGGCATACAACGTCGTCTTGGAACAGCGCAGCCGCGCGGCGAGCTGCGCGAGCGTGAAAGTGCGGAATCCCTCGGCCAGAAAGAGGTCGACCAGATCGTCGAGCAGAACCTCGGGGCGTGTTCGTGCTGTCGGCACGGCATGATCCTATTCGGTGGCGCCTCGGGCCTCGGCGGTGAGGTCGCTTTCCTCCGCTTTCCTCATCGCTACCTCCTCGTCGGCGTCCTGCCGACAGTGATGAGCGTGCCCTTCGCCCGCGTATGCGACATCCGACCCGCGGTGCTCGGATCCGGGACCTGGCTCCCACCAGGATGGGTCCTTCGACCCGGTTCAGGCACAGGGATGCTCCGGTGTGTCGATGGTCCGGTATGTCGATGGTCCGGTATGTCGATGGTCCGGTATGTCGATGGTCGGGTGTGGGTGTTCAGTCCTCACCCGTCTTCTTCAGGGCGTAGACGGCGGCCTGGGTCCGGCTGGTCATGCCGAGTTTTTCGAGGATGCTGGAGACGTAGTTCTTCACGGTCTTCTCGGAGAGGTGTATCCGGGTACCTATCTGCCGGTTGGTGAGACCTTCGGCGATGTGCTGGAGGATTTCGCGTTCCCGGGCGCTGAGGGAGGCCAGCGTCGGGTCTTCCCTGGGCCCTTGGCGCATTCTGTCGAGGACGCGGCGGGTGACCGATGGCGAGAGCAGCGACCCGCCGGCGGCCACGGTGCGGATGGCGCTCACCAGGTCGTTGCCGCGGATCTCCTTCAGGACGTAGCCGGCGGCACCGGCCATGATGGCGGAGAACAGGGCCTCGTCGTCGTCATAGGACGTGAGAATGAGGCAGGCGACGTCTGGATGGGCGGAGCGGATGTCGCGACACACGTCGATGCCGCTTCCGTCGGGGAGCCGGCCATCGAGGACGGCCACGTTGGGCAGGAGCGCCGGAATTCTGCGGATCGCCTCGGCGGCGAGTCCGGCCTCGCCGACCACCTCGATGTCGTCGTGGCGATCGAGGGTCTGCCGTAGACCGTTACGCACGATTTCGTGGTCGTCGAGAATGAATACCCGGATCGTCTTCATGCGGAGGAGGATACGGCGCCGTCCTCGGAGCCGCCACGCTGTGAAATGGATGCCGGGTTCGGGACCTTCGACCCTTGGACCGGTCCTTGGCCCGGTGTCGACGGGTGTCTGCCAGCCACCGCGGCTGCGCTCGGAGGTGGGGGACGGTGGGGGACGGTGGGGACGTTGGTCCCAGGTAGGACGGACCTTCGTTCTCTCCACGCACGACCCGAGCATGCTGCCGCGGCCGCCGAGACGCGGGCAGGCTTGTGCCATGATCCTGAAGACCACGGTGAACCCGCTCCCGGCGGAACGAGGCGCCTCGGCCTCGGCGCCAGCGGTGGCGCCGACGGTGGCGCCGGGGCCTCCTGCCAGGGTCGTCGAGACGGCGCGGTCCGTGCTCGTCTTCCTTGGAGATCGTGTCTTCAAAGTCAAGAAGCCGGTCGACCTCGGTGTCGTGGATTTCCGCGGCCGGCAGG
Organism: Frankia sp. CeCAU1; assembly: GCF_977971845.1. Lineage (NCBI taxonomy): Bacteria > Bacillati > Actinomycetota > Actinomycetes > Frankiales > Frankiaceae > Frankia > Frankia sp. CeCAU1. The sequence continues at coordinate 81,058 of NZ_CDWWXA010000002.1, forward strand.
CACGGCTGGCCGCCTGCGAGGCCGAGGTGAGACTCAATCGTCACCTCGCGCCCGACGTCTACCTCGGCGTTGCCGATGTCATCGGACCGGACGGGGAGCCCTGCGACCACATGGTCGTGATGCGTCGACTGCCCGAGGCGCGCCGGCTGTCGACGCTTGCCGAAGGTGGCACCGAGGTCAGGGCGGAGATCCGCGCCCTCGCCCGGGTGCTGGTCGACTTCCACGCCCGGTGTGAGACCTCGTCCCAGATCGCCGAGGCAGGTGGCCTGGACCGCCTGCGTGGGCGGTGGGACGCCTGCTTCGCCCGGGTACAGCGTGACCATGGCGCGGCGGTGAGCGCCAGCATCCTCGACCATGTGAACCGTCTCGCCGTGCGGTACCTCGACGGCCGCGACGAGCTCCTGCGGGAGCGGCGCGAGGCCGGGCGGATCCGCGACGGGCACGGCGATCTGTCCGCCGCGGACATCTTCTGCCTTGACGACGGGCTCAGGGTGCTCGACTGCCTGGAGTTCGAACCCGGGCTGCGGGCGGCCGACGTCCTCGCGGACGCCTGCGCCCTGGCAGTCGACCTCGAGTGGCTCGGACGCCGCGATCTCGCCCGGCTCTTCCTCGATCACTACCGTGAGATGGCTGGTGAGACCCATCCTCGGTCGCTTGAGGATTTCTACTGGGCGCTGGCCGCGCTGGGGCGCTGCCAGGCGGCGTGCCAGCGTGTCGCGGCCGGCGAGAACGCGGCGGCGGCGGAGGCGCGGGCCTTCGCTGACCTGGCACTGGCCCGGTTGCGCTGGGGCCGGGTCCGACTCGTGCTGGTCGGCGGCCAGCGCGGCACCGGGAAGTCCACGCTCGCCGGCGGGCTCGCCGGCACGGAGCGGTGGACCGTGCTCCGCTTCGACGACGCCGCGGCGGACCTGGCGGCCTCGGCCAACCGTCACGATCTCGCGGCGGGGGGATGGGCAGATGCGGGGGGATGGGTACCGGCCGACGACGTCGACGCGGTTCACCAGGAACTGCTGCGCCAGGCCGGCACGGCGCTGCGCCGCGGCGAGTCCGTCGTGGTCGACGCACCGTGGAACCGGCACAGCCAGCGCGCGCAGGCGGCCGATGTCGCTCGCCGTGCCTCCGCGGATCTGGTGCAACTGCGCTGCACGGCCCCGCCCGATCTCGCGGCAACCCGTACCGACCGGCGTTCCGCGGCAACCAGCGCCACAGGGTCCGTCGGCCTTGGCCGTCTCGCCGACACCGTCTCCCGGATCGAACCCTGGCCGGAAGCCAAGATCATCTATACGGCGGTGGCCATCGCCGAGTCGCTGCACAACGCCCGCCGCGCCGCGGCCTGATCGGCACGCGAAGCGATGTTCCGCAGTGCTTCGGGTGCTTCGGGTGCTTCGGGTGCTCTGGGTGTTTCGGGGAAGACCGGATGGCCCGGGAGCGGCCACCGCCGAGCGCGGGTAACGCATCGACAGCTGATGGGGATCGCCAATGCATCCGCGGCAACCGAACCGGTTCTAGTACTGTTCGGGCGTGGGCATGGAAACTGGGTCCGCAGCCAACCAGAAGCGGGCGGGAACGGACCCTTCGTCGGTCTCTTCGACGGGCTCACCGACGGGCGAGAACCTGACTTTCCCGCTCGTCGCGCGGCTCGAACTCGATGAACTGCTGACGCAGCTGGTTGACCGGGCCCAGGATGTGCTGGCCACGCAGAGCCGGTTGCGCGGGCTGCTGGCGGCGAGCCGGGCCATCGCCACGGACCTGCGGCTGCCGGTGCTGCTCCGGCACATCGTGGAGGCGGCGTGCGAGCTGCTGGACGCCCGGTACGGGGCGCTGGGCGTCGTCGCGCCGGACCGCACCCTGGAGGAGTTCGTCCACGCCGGCATGGACCCGCGGGACGTCGACCGAATCGGTCATCTGCCCACCGGCCACGGGGTGCTCGGTCTACTGATCGATGATCCTCGGCCGCGTCGCCTCGACGACATCTCCCGTGACCCGAGTGCGTATGGCTTTCCCCCCGGCCATCCGCCGATGAGGACCTTCCTCGGCGTACCTATCACCGTGCGCGGCGAGGTGTTCGGCAACCTCTATCTGACCGAGAAACGCGGCGGCACGGCCTTTACCGCCGAGGACGAGGAACTCGCGCTCGCCTTGGCCGCCAGCGCCGGTGTCGCGATCGAGAACGCCCGGCTGTTCCACGACACCCAGCAGCGGCACCGGTGGATGAGCGCGTCCGCCGACGTGACCCGCCAGATCATGGCCGATGCCGACGGCGCTCTCGAGTCTGTTGCGGAACGCGTCCGCACGGTCGCCGACGCGGAGTTCGTCTCCATCGTCCTGCGCGACGAGGAGGCTGGCAGCGCGCGGGTCGCCGTCACGGTCGGAGCGGACACCGTTTCCGGCGCCGGTCAGCGGATACCTCTCGACGGCACCCTCACCGGTCGGGTGATGGCCGAGCAACAGCCGTTGCGCGTGGAGGATGCGCAGCTTGACGCCCTCCCCGAGGAACGGGACGCCGCCACCGGCCCCCTGATCGTCCTCCCGATGGTCGCCGGTACCGACCACGTGTCCGGAGTGCTGCTTGTCGGTCGGAACCGGGGGAAGCGTCCCTTCAGCGACACCGATCTCGCCAGTGGCGCGAGCTTCGCGGGCAACGTTGCGATCACTCTGGAACTGGCGCGGGTCAAGGCCGACCGGGAGCGGTTGGTGGTCCTGGCCGACCGTGGTCGCATCGCCCGTGACCTGCATGACCACGTCATCCAGCGGATGTTCGCCGTTGCGCTCGGCCTGCAGGACATCGCCCAGTACGAACGTCCATCGAACGCCGAGCGCATCAACCAGTACGTCGAGGACCTTGACGTTACGATCAAGGACATCCGGCGGTCGATCTTCGAGCTGCGTGCCGGCGGCGCGTCCAAGCGAAGCCGACTGCACGCCGCGATCGACCGGATCGCCGAGGACGTGCGTCCGGCCCTCGGCTTCACGCCGACCGTCCGCTACTCCGGACCGCTCGAAACCGTGATCGGTGACGATCTCGCCGACCAGGTGATCGCTGTCGCCCGGGAGTCGTTGACCAACGCGGCGCGGCATTCGCAGGCTGGGACCGTCGAGCTCCGTATCGGCGTGGCCGGCGAGTCGGTGGTCGTCGACGTGATCGACGACGGTGTCGGCATAGGTCCCGGCTGCCGGCGCAGCGGGCTGGACAACCTCCGGACCCGGGCCGAGCAGCTCGGCGGATCTTTCACCCTCACCACACCGGCAGGCGGGGGCACCCACCTGCACTGGGCTGCGCCCCTGTGACGCTGGGCTGCGCCCCTGCGCGGGGAGACCGTTGGTCCGCTGAGGGGGGACGATCGGCCCATGTGACCAGGCGGCAGCCACGGGATGGTTGACTCATGAACCTTCCCGTGAATCTCCCCGCCCTTCGCCTGTCCCGCTCGATGCCGGCTCCGACGTCAGCCGCGGAGAACGGCACAGCGGCCGCGGGCACGCACCGACCGTACCGGGCGATCGAACCGGGCAGTCGGTCCTGCTGCTGCCCCTCCGAACCGGTGGCGCAGGCGATATTTGTCCCCGGTGACACGCGTTCCCATGAGGTCGAGGTGCTGTTGTGCGCCCATCACCTGCGGTGCAGCGCGTTGACACTGAGGTCGTTGGGCGTCGCCGTCTACGACCGGCAGGGAAACCCGATCGAGGACACGGCCACGCTGTTCGGCCGGGGCCGCTGACCCTCGGTTCGGCTGACCCGTCGGGTTCGCGTGAACGACTGAACAATGATCCGTCGTCGCTGATTCCGCCAGGTTGTCAGGCTGTGTCATCAGGTCCCATGGCCCCGCGTCGACGCCAAGGAAGGCGGTGACACATGAAATGGATGACAGCGGATGGTCATCTCATCGAGGAGACGGTCGTCAAGGCCGGTCCCGAGCGTCCGGCACGAGTCCTGCGGGTGACCCGGCAGGAGCGTGCGGTCGGCCAGTATGCGTGCTGGGCCGATCTGATCGTCAATATTGATGTTCGGCGGATAACCGAAGTCGAATGAATGACCTGTTGTTGGTGCAGGCCTGAGCACGGGTCTGAGATGTCAAGGGCCACTGAGTTCTCCCCGCGAGGCGCCGTTCTGGAGGTCGTCCGTGTGCAACTTTCCGGCTGCAGAATCCTGGGACGAGACCGATCTCGCGGCCTGTGTGACCGGGGGCGTGAGAGAGAACGCTCATCGTCTCGGGGTATTCTGGCGGTCGCATCCCGCGACTCCCGGTTCGAGCGGAGACTGGGTGGAGGCGGTCGATACCGGCGCCGGCCGGCTCGCCATCTGCGTCGGCGACGCGGCCGGGCACGGCGAGCAGGCCGCGAGGTTCGCGCGACGGTTTCGGGAGGCGATGCGCCGGCACCTGCTCGCGGGCGAGGAGCCCGAGGCGACCATGCATCGCACGGTGAACGATATCGCTGGACCCGGCGATATCGAGGAAATGTTTGCTACCGCTTTTCTCGCCGTCGTCGATGCCCGGTCAGGCCAGGTGGTCTACGTCAACGCCGGGCATCCGCCCGCCCTGCACCTGCCCGGGTCCGCGGCTGGCGGCGGCAGCGGCGCCCGCGAGCCACGGTCGCTCGGCCCGACCGGGCCCATCCTGTCCGACCTTTTCGCCGGAAGCGAGATCTGGTCGTCCCGATCGCTGACCATGGACGCCGGAGACCGCCTGCTGCTGTACACCGACGGCATCAGCGAGGCGCGCGACGCGCACGGCACACAGTTCGGGACGGAATCCCTGTCCGCCGGCCGGATCGGGACCGACTCGCCTGACACGTTGCTTGACCGCCTTTTCGCGCAGCTCGCCATCCATGCGCACGGGGTCGACGGGGACGACCGCACGATGGCGATCCTGGCCCGCGATCCACTGGCGGAGAGGACCCTGGCAGCTGACGGGGGCGTCGCGAGCAGCGGGGGCGTCGCGAGCAGCGTCGCGAAGCAGCATTGCGAAGCAGCCCGGTCGGGAGAGACGAGGTCCGTCATGTTCGCGGTACGAATTCACGGGTTCGGCGGTCAGGGCGTGCTGACCATCGCCGAGCTGTTGACCATCGCGGCAGTTACGGAGGGTCGCTACGGACAGGCATCCATGGCCGGCGGGCCGGAACACATCGGCCACCCTACGGTCGCCTGCTGCCGGATCGACGACGATCCATTGCCCGGGTGGGAACCGGTCGTGTTCCCGGATGCGGTCATCGTCCGGGACGCGGCGCTGCTGCACGTCTCCGATGTTTTCCATGGACTCGGGGCGGATGGGTTCATCCTGCTCGACTCGGCACGCGACCTTGACGATTTCGGGCTGCCCAGGCTCACCCGGTACCGGCCCGAGCGGACGATCAGCATGCCCGCCAGCGAGATCGCCCAGCGCGAGCTGGGGCATCCGCTACCGAACACGGCTCTGCTCGGTGGCTTTGCCGCGTTGACCGGAATCGTTTCGATCATCGCGGTCGAGACGGCCATCCGGGAGCGGTTCGCCGGTCGGCTCGCGGACGACGGCATCGAGGCGGCCCGGGACGCCTTTGCGTTCGTCCGCTACACCGAGCGGCGCAGGGCCGGGCTTCTGCCGGTAGCCCAGGCCCAGGAATGAGCCTGGGCGCAGGCAGGCCGTGCCGGCAGTGAGCCTGGGCGCCGGCCGGCCGGCGGAGGTCCAGGTCAGCCAACCTGTGACCTGCTCGACCGTGCGCAGGCCGCAGCCGATGATGGCGGTCTTCTCCACCGGGAAACCAAGGTCGGAAAGTTGGTCGACGGCCCTCTCGGCCTCGCTGTAGGTGTCGAAGGTGGCCACCACCTGCTGCGGCCCGCCTACCCGGTCCACCGGGGTCCCGCCCGGAGCATCATCGAAGCGCGGGTTCCCGCGGTGGAGAACATCCATCCGAGGCCGAAAGGTGATCCGAGGTCAGAAGACGATGGTGTGTCCTTCGCGGGATGCGTCGGTGGCGGTGTAGGCGACGCCGTCGACTTTCAGACCGTCCTGATCAAGCAGGGTGATGATGCCGCCCCGGTTGCCCAGCCCGACCGGGGGTGCGAGCGGGATCCGCACGGTGTCCCCGGCTGGCAGGTTGGTGGGCGGAAGGGGGAAACGGTGCCGACCGCTGTCGATGATCGTCCAACCGGTGAGGTCGACGGGCCCTGGGGTGGTGTTGAGCAGGGTGACGGACTCGGCTTCCGGTGCCGGTCCGATGGGGTTGACCAGGGCGGCGACGATGCGCAGGCGCCGGTCGGGTTCCCCGGGGGCTGGTTGGCCGCCCGGTCCGGCTGATGGAACGGCGCGCAGGGTGTGGCCGGTCGTGTCGTCGGTGTGCCAGGCCTGGCTCTGGAAGGCCAGGAACAGTGCTGTCCAGCGGCCCGCGGTGGGGAAGTGGAAGAGCAGGGCACCGTCCTGCCAGCTGCCGTCGTCGGCGATGAAGCGACCGCTGTTGCCCTGGTTCATGTGGACGTCATGCACGCCGTTGCCGGGTACGAAGCCAAAGATCTTATCTGGTTTCGTGGGCTCGGGCCCCCATCGCTGGCCGAAGGCGTAAATGTGGCTGGTCGGATCGGCGGTCGCACGCTGGACGTGGTGGTCGAGGCGGTCGGCGAGATCGTTGTCCGGGCCGGGGCGGTCGGGGGGGAGCGCGTGCAGCCCGGTGCGATCGAACAGGTTGCCCCGGACGAAGTCCAGGGCGAGGCCGCCGGGCCTGGACTTCAGGGGGGTGAACCCGTCGGGCAGGTCGACGAGGCGGTCGAGGATCGGATGGTGGAACTCCTCGACCGCGATGTACAGCAGTTCGGACGGGGGCTGGGCGGACAGAACGTTTACGGCGACTCGGAAAGAGCCACCACCCTCGACGTGTATCTGGTAATGCGGGCTGTCGTGCCCGCCCTCCCTGCGCCGGTCGAGTAGCCGGCCTTTCAAGACGCCGTAGCCTGCCAGCGGCATAACATTTCCCCGATTTCCGCGGCGATGAAAAGATCCGGTTGAACGATATCATTCCCGTCTGGCCAGGCGGGTGCGGCGGGGGGAGTTCACCTATCGGTTGGTCTGCGGTCACCCAACGGTGATGCAGGCCGCCCGCGGGCCGGCGGCCGACCCCCATCATGGAGGGGCGGTCATGAAAAGGCGGTGATTCATGGTCGGCGTGGCGCCCGGGCGGTTACCGTCGGGGTGTCTCCAGGCAGGAGACAAGATCCGTAGGCGGCGGCATGTCGCGCATTTCCCGGCGTGTCTCGCCTACGGCGGCGAGATCAGGGTCGGCGACGATCTCATCTCGGCCGACCTACGGGCCAGGCCGCTCGCCGCTCCCGGCTGAGGGCGAGGGTCGCCGCGTGCAGCCCGGCCATGCCGTGTACCCCGGCGCCGGGAGGGGTGGCGGCGGAACACAGGTAGACGCCGGGCAGCGGCGTCGCCCAGGGGCGTGGCGAGAGCACCGGCCGGGCGACCAACTGGCGCAGGTCGGCGGTGCCACCGCCGATGTCGCCGCCGATCTCGTTGGCGTTGTGCGCCTCCAGTGCCGTCGGTCCCATCACGTGGCGAGCGAGCACCCGGTCGCGGAATCCGGGGGCGAAGCGTTCGACCTGGGACTCGAGCGCGTCGGTCATGTCGACGCTGGAGCCCAGTGGGACATGGCAGTAGGCCCACCCGGTGTGCCGGCCGGCCGGGGCACGGCTCGGGTCGGCGGCGCACGCCTGAACGAACAGTACGAACGGCCGGTCTGGATGGTGGCCGCGGGCGACGGCACGCTCGGCCGCGGCGATCTCGGCGAGCGTGCCGCCCAGGTGCACGGTTGCCGCCCCGGCGACCGCCGGATCGCGCCAGGGCACCGGTCCGTCGAGCGCCCAGTCGATCTTGAAAACTCCCGGTCCGTACCGGTATCGGCCGAGCGCGGCGCGGTAGCGGCCGGGCAGCGCGGCGCCGGCGACCGCGAGCACCTGGCGAGGGGTGAGATCGAGCAGCACGGCCCGCGCGGGCGGCAGTTCCGACAGGCTGGTCACCGGGGCGCCGGTGACCAGTTCGCCGCCGAGTTCGCGCAGCCGGGCGACCAGGGCCTCTGCCAGTGATGATGATCCACCGACGGCTACCGGCCAGCCGACCTGGTGCGCGAGCACCCCGAGGAACAGCCCGTAGCCCGCGGTGACCGGGCGATGTAAATCGATCATGGAATGGGCGGCGAGCCCGGCGAACAGCGCTCGCGCCGCCTCACCGCGCAGCGCGGCGCGGGCGAGCGCGGTCGCGGACCACAGCCCGCGCACGCCGAACCGGGCGAGGGCCAGGGGCGCGGCGGGCGGCAGGTCGAACGGTGCCAGCACACCCTCGGCCAGCCGCGAGCCGTCGGACGCCAGCGGGCCGACCAGCCAGCGCCAGCCGGAATCGACGCCGTCCCGGTCGGCGAGGCCCGCCGCGGTGGCGTCGAGGTCGCGGCGCAGCAGCGCCGCCGGGCCGTCGTCGAGCGGGTGGGCGAGCGGCACCGGCGGATGCGCCCACCGAAGCCCCTCGGTCGGGGTCGGGTCTGCGGTGGGGGTCGGGTCTGCGGAGGACGCCGGGTTCGCGGAGGACGCCGGCCCTGTGCCGAAGGCGCGCAGGGCGGGGGATGCGAGCGCGAGCGGCAGAACGGTTGCGCACACGTCGTGCCGGAAGCCGGACAGCGTCAGCTCTTCTGTTCGCAGCCCACCACCGGGAGTGCCCGCAGCCTCCCGGACGAGTACCCGCCAGCCGGCCTCGGCCAGCGTCAGGGCTGCGGTCAGCCCGTTTGGACCGGCCCCGACGATCACCGCGTCGAAGCTGTCCGTGCTCACGGTGCACCTCTTCCATGCGGATTCCAGGCAGGATCGTGCCGCCGCCGGGCATCGAGCCCGAACGTGATGCCCGCCCGAACGTGATGCCCGCCCGTCCGGTAGCGACCCGGGGCCGCCGTCGCGCCGCTGGTCCGAGCCCAGGAGCAGATGCCACAGAAGGTGTCCAGCGTCACGCATAAATGGGGCTTTTGTCACAGAGGGAAACTCGGCTGTGGACTTGCACGTTGAGATCTGTGCATCATTAGTCACTTTCCGTTTCTGCGGGTCCAGGGTGGGCGTCGGATGTGGTCGGACCGCAGTGTCCGACGGGCGCCGGCAAACCGTCGCCAATGGTGACACTTCGGGGCCGATCTCCGACGAGACACCCGTCCCGCCGCATCGAACTCGAGGAGGATGCCATGACCGCTTCGGTTTCCCCGCCGTCACCGTCCCGGCACAGCCATTCGCCGCCCATGTCCGGGTCCACCGCCAAGAACGTGCGCCGGACCCGGGGTGACCACAACCCCCTGCGTCCCGATCTCCAGGCCTCCCTGGTCGTGTTCGTCGTGGCGTTGCCCCTGTCGCTGGGCATCGCCGTCGCCTCGGGGGCGCCGGTCGCCGCGGGTCTCCTCGCCGCGGTGATCGGCGGCGTCGTCGCCGGCGCCCTCGGCGGTGCGCCGTTGCAGGTGAGCGGGCCGGCAGCCGGGCTGACCGTCATCGTCGCCGATCTCGTCCACACCTACGGGTGGCGCGTTACCTGCCTGATCACCGCAGGGGCCGGGATTCTGCAGATCCTGCTCGGGCTCTGCCGGGTCGCCCGCGCCTCCCTGGCCGTCTCGCCGGCCATCGTCCACGGGATGCTCGGCGGCATCGGGCTGACGATAGTCCTCGGCCAGTTCCACGTGGTGCTGGGCGGACAGGCCGAGAGCCACGCCTGGGAGAACGTCGTGGCAGTGCCCGAGGCGATCATCGATCCGCACGGTTCCGCGACCCTCGTCGGCTTCGTCACCATCGCCACGATCCTGCTCTGGCCCCGGTTGCCGAAGAGGCTGCCGAACGCCGTCCGAGCCATCCCCGCCTATCTCGCGGCGGTCGTGACGGGCACCCTGCTCGCTGCCGTCGCGGGCTTCGACCTGCCCAGGGTCGACCTGCCCTCGTCCCTGTTCGACGCGGTCGCCCTGCCGGGCCTCCCACACGGCGACTGGTCCGGCATCGCGCTGGGCGTCGTCACCGTGGCCATCGTCGCCAGCGTCGAGTCCCTGCTCTCGGCCGTCGCGGTGGACCAGCTTGCCACCACCCGAGGCTGGCGGGGGCCGCGCGTCGACCTCGACCGCGAGCTGCTCGGGCAGGGCTCGGCGAACCTCGTCTCGGGCCTGGCCGGCGGGTTGCCGATCACCGGGGTGATCGTGCGCAGCTCCACCAACGTCGCCTCCGGCGGGCGTACCCGGAAGTCTGCCGTCCTGCACGGCGTCTGGGTGCTGCTGTTCGCCGTGTTCCTGGGTCGCATCGTGGAGTGGATCCCGCTGTCCGCCCTCGCCGGCCTGCTCGTCGTCGTCGGTGCGCGGCTGGTCAACGTCGCGCATCTGCGCCACGTCCGCCGGCACGGGGAGCTGCCCGTCTACCTGGTGACAATCGTCGGTGTCGTCGCCCTCGACCTCCTGCAGGGCGTCGCCCTGGGTCTGCTCACCGCGCTCGCCCTGGTCCTGCGCCGGGTGCTGTGGTCGAGTGTCCGGCTGGTCCGCACCGGCGAGCTCTGGCAGGTAGAAGTCGAGGGGACACTGAGCTTCCTGTCCCTGCCCCGCCTCGCGCGGATCCTGGGCCGTATCCCCGTCGGTGCCCCCGTCTCGATCGAACTCATCGTCGACTACCTTGACCACGCCGCCTATGAGCATCTGCGCGGCTGGTGCGCGAACCACGAGGCGTCCGGCGGGACGGTGAGCGTCGACGAGATCGGCCAGGTCTGGTTCCGCCGGCCTGCCGAGGTCGCGGAGCAGCGGCGCCGTACCGTCGTCCCGCACCTCCCGCGCTGGTTCGCGCCCTGGTCGCAGTGGCAGGAACTGGAACTCGCCTCGTCATCGTCGGATCCCTCCTCTTCTGATTCCCCTTCGTCGGGATCGCGGTCCTCGGATTCCCAGCCCGCCGGCGTCACTCCGCCGGCGATCCACCCAGTCCAGGGCCCGGACACGGCGGTGTCGGTGCCGGCGCAGGCCTCCCCCGACCGGACATTCGACCACGTCAGCACAATGCTGTTCGGGGTGAACGAGTTCCACCGGCGGGCCGCCCCGCTCCTGCGGGGCACCTTCGACGAGCTCGCCGGGGGACAGCAGCCCGGCGCCCTGTTCCTCACCTGTGCCGACTCCCGCATTGTTCCCAACATCATCACCAGTAGCGGTCCCGGTGATCTGTTCACGATCCGTAATGTCGGGAACATCGTCCCGGTGGACGACCCCGCCGGATCCGACCCGGACGCGCCCTTGCGGCGCGGTGGCGACCTGTCGGTGACCGCCGCGCTGGACTACGCCGTCGACGTCCTGCGGGTGCCCTCGCTCGTGGTGTGCGGCCATTCCGGCTGTGGCGCCATGCAGGCGTTGCTGTCCGGCGCGCTCGACGGCGCACCCGACTCGGCCCTGGCGGGCTGGCTGTCGCACGCCGCCGCCTCGCTTGAGCGGACGCCCCCTGCCGGCACGGAGGACCTGCCCCCGGTGGAAAGGCTGGGCCGCGCCAACGTGGCGCAGCAGTTGGAGAACCTGCGCGCGCATCCGGCCGTGCGCCGTGCCCTGGCACGCGGCACGCTGGAACTCGTCGGCCTGTACTTCGACATCGCCGACGCGCGCATCTGGGTGTTCGAGGAGTCGACCGGCCGGTTCGTCGACCCGATGGACGCGTTGCCGACGGCGGTCATCGGGACCGGCTCGCGTCGCCGGTGGGACGCACCGGTGCGGGTGCCCGCACCCATGGTCGTGGTCGGCGCGGCTTCTGCCGACGAGCAACCGCCGCCCGCCGGCAGGCGGGCCCGGTGGCTCGGCCTGCCGCGGTAATGCCGCAGCGGTGAAGGGCCGCCGATCGCCCTGGATCCCGGATCCCGGATCCCGGGATCCAGGGATCCGAGGTGCTGACCCCGCAGATGCACCGATGGTCGGCGACGTCGACCTTTTGATGACGTCGACCTTTTGATGACAGAGAGTTGCCGAGGGTGAGGCGCGGTTTCAAGACCGGAGACCGTTACCAACCCTCGGCGATTCGCCGTCGCGCCAGTTCGCCGTCGCGCGGTTCGTCCGCGGGGGTCACGAGGCCGGGATGACCCGCTCCGGGTAGTCCAGCCAGGATGTCTGACCGTCGGGGGTGACGGTGAGCCCGAAGCGGGTGCAGGACGGCCGCCCTGCGTTCACCCACCAGTCGTAGGCCATTTCGAGTTCGTCCCACAACCGTCGTGGCCCATACTGGGTGACCTCGTGCCCGTCCGACTGCCCGTCCGACTGCCCGTCCGACCCGGCGGTCAGTGACGCCCACGAATGTGACGCCGCGTGGGACAGCAGAAGTGTTCTCGCCGGGCCGCCTTCCTCGATCTGCCCGGTGGTGCAGCCGGGCAGCCACAGGCCGACCGCGAATCCGGCCGCGGCGTCCGCGAAGGGCTCATCCAGATACCGGCAGGTTGTTCTGACGTCGGCGTCGTCCTCGCCGAGCCACCAGACGGGTTTGTCGGCCCGTTGGCCGCGCAACCGCATGAAACCCGCATCATCATGAAAATGGCCCGAGGCGGTGCCGTCCGCGACGGTCAATGACAGCAGCGCCCCACCGAACTCGCTCGTGAACGGCAGCACGATCCGCCCGCCCGGCCGGGTCTGCGTGATCCAGGGGTAGGGAACGGTAACCACCGACGCCGTGGCGATGATCCGGTCGTAGGGAGCCCGATCGGGAAACCCCGCCGCGCCGTCCCCGACGACCACCGTCACCGGACGGCCGATCCTGGCGAGGGCCGCGCGGGCGTGCCCCGCGATTCCCGGATCGATCTCGATGGTGGTGACCTGGCCGGTCGGGGTCCGCTCGGCGAGCAGCGCCGCGTTATAGCCGGTCCCGGTACCGATCTCGAGGACGTTCATCCCGTCCCGCACATCGAGGAGGTCGAGCATCCGGGCCATGACCCACGGCGCGCTGCTGGAACTGGTCGGTATGACGCCCCTACCGTCGTACCTGCCCGTCCCGTCGTCGACCTGCGTCGTGATCCCGTCGTCGCCGCGGCACAGCTCCGACCACCGCTGTGGATCATCCTGGCGCCGGAGCGGGACCAGGAAGAACCCGTCCTCGTCCCGGACCCAGATCTCATCCGGGATGAAATCCTCGCGGTTCACCCGGCGGACGCTCACGCCTTCCCTGAGCCCTTGCACACGCCGCAGGAGACGGTCTCGTTCTTGCCGTCGCTGGTCACGGTGATCTTCCCGCTGCCGTTGCAGGTCGGGCAGGCTACCGGTTTCGCGTGCTTACCCACCCGACCGCCTCTCACCCGGGGTCATCTAGCCAACTGGGGCCACCTGGGGGTTCGGACCCACGGCCATGATTCCATCCGTACGGTGCCGCGCGTCAAGGGGCCGCGGCAGCCTCGTGGCCGGGCCGGGAAACCGGTCGAACCTGACGATTCTGATGCGATTTTCACTCGACCTCCAAGCGAGCGGTGGGTGATGACGCCGCTGCGTTCGGGCGGGTCGCCCACGATGCTGTAGTCGGGCAGAACGGTCACCCCGAGCCCCCTGGGCGACCATGAGCCTTCCCACCCGCGCACCGGCGCCGATGGACGCCGGGCCCGGCGGATCTCGCTAAAGCGGGCGGCAGACGTGTGTCAAGGTCCAGTCGGTTCCGGTTCCGGTTCCGGTTCCGGTCGCGGCACTCTCCGTTTTCGGCTGCGTGCCGGTCGTGCCGTCATGACCGCCCGCGCCGATCCGATGGTGCAGGAGGGTCGCCGTCAACGGGGCGACGTCGATCCGCCAGAACATCTCGACCGGGCAGCGCAGGGCGGCCACGAGCACGCCCCGGATGACCGCCGGATGGGTCACCGCGATGATGTGGCTCGGTTCGGTGCTTCGCCGGACCAGCCAGTTCTCGACGCGGCTGAGCAAGCTCAGTAGGGATTCGCCGCCCGGCGGGGCCACCGCCGGATCGCTGTGCCACCGGCGCAGCTCGTCCGGGGGAATCTCGTCCAGGCTGCGCCCCCGCCAGGCCCCGACGTCCAGGTCGCGCAGGGCCGGATCCACCTCGGGGACGACGGGTGGGCCCGGGGCCCGCGGGATGGTGACGTCACCCTTGCGGGCACCGAGGCCCAGGGCGGCGGCGGTCTGACAGGCCCGCGCGGATCCGTCGCAGAGCACCCGTCCCGTCGCGGGAAGTGCGCCAGCCGCTACCGCCTCGGCGGCGCCGGCGGCTCGGCGCAGCCCGTCGGCGTCGAGAGGCTCGTCGACAGGGAACCGGGCGGCCCGCAGGGCCACGGTCGGCGCGCAACTAACCAGGGCCAGCCGCACCGGCGGCACCGATCGCGCTGGTGGGGGCCGCGGTACGTCGGAACGCGCGTTCGGTCAACGTGCCGAACAGCAGGCCGATGGCCGCCCAGACGGTCGCCTGGATGGCGAGCGAGGCGATCCGGAACCGCCACAGCACGTCGGCCGGGAAGCCCTCCGGCGTCTCGTGCACGCGGGGCAGAACGGCGTAGACGACGCCCAGGACCACCAGCCCGCCGACGGCGGCGGCGATCGTCGCGTTCCAGCCGCCGAGCCGGCCGGTGAGCCGCCGCGCGGCCACACCCGTCCCGACCACGACGATCACCGAGATCAGGATCATGAGGAAGTACAGGACGGTCCGCCGGCCGATCGTGTCGGGATTCCCGATCGCGGGGGGATTCGCCGGGTACTTCAAATCGGGCAGGAGGTAGACCGCGGTGAACCCGGCGAGGGCGACCAGGGCGGCCGTCCCGCGGGGCCCGAGGGTGCCCAGGCGGCCCTGTACGCACGCATACGCCAGGGCGAACATGCCGCCGATGGCGACGGAGAAGAGCAGCAGACCGGTGAACAGACCGAGCGTCGACTGCACGGTCCGGGACACCGGCTCGGACTCCTCGTGCGCGTGAGCGGCGAGACCCACCACCTCGTGCGCATGAGTGGAACTCTCGCCTGCCGACTCGAAGGTGATCGCGTGACCGATCTGGCTCTCGCCGAGGGTCTTCGCGACGATGAAGGCGAGCACGGCTGCGACCAGACCGACGAGCATGCCACGGATCAACAGTGTTCGTGCCACAGCGTCTCCTCGCTGGAACAGATCGGGAGGAGGCGTTAGTGGCAGGGGAAGCCGAGCAGGTGGCGGGCGTCGTGCACGAACTCGTGGACGTAGTTCCCGCCGAAGATTGACAGCGCGCCCTGCTCGGCGCCGACGAAGTACAGCCCGAGCAGCGCCAGCAGCCCGCCGAAGAGCAGGAAGGGCACCAGCTCACGTATCGGGATGGTCGGCAGGGCCGGCAGGGCGAGCGGTGCGGGGGAGACGGCGGGGTGCGCCATGAGGAGAACCTCCACTGGAATCACGCGTTCCACGGGTAGGACGGGTTCGGGCAATGGGTCTGACTTCCGAGACCATCCAGGACGGACGGGCCGATCACAGTGGCGCGACCATGCCGGAATCACACCGGCTTCCATCACACGAACATGTAGAGATAAACAGCGCTATGTAATCCTGTCAAGTTTTATGGGCCGCCAGGATGGCTGGATGGGCCCGGGTGCGGTCCCGTGGGGCATGCTGGTGTGCATGACGACGACGTTCGCATCGACCCTGGTGCCCCTGACCGCGCGTGATCAAGGTGATCAAGGTGATCAAGGTGATCAAGGTGACGAGGGTGACGAGGGTGACGCACCGAGCGGGCTCGCGGGCACCGTCGCGTCCTGCTGCACGCCGCTGGCTCGCACCCCGCTGTCCGCGGAGGACGCCGAACGTCTCGTCGGTGTGCTCAAAGCGATCGCCGTTCCCGCCCGGCTGCGGCTGCTGTCGATGATCTATGCGCGGGAGGGTGGTGAGGCGTGCGTCTGCGAACTGACCGAGCCGCTCGGGCTGACCCAGCCGACCGTCAGCCACCACCTGAAGGTTCTTGTCGCCGCCGGCCTGATCAGCCGGGAGAAGCGTGGCGTGTGGGCCTACTACCGACTCGTGCCCGGAGCGCTGCCCGCGCTCGCCACGGTCTTCGCTCCGGCCGCCGCTCCAGACGCCGAGTGAGACGACTACCGAGTGAGACGACTACCGAGTGAGACGCCTACCGAGTGAGACGCCTACCGAGTGAGACGACTGCCGGGCGGGACCTGCGCATCGCGGCCGGCGGTGGTCAGAGGGACCAGCAGCGGTCAGGGACCAGCAGCGGTCAGGGGAGCCAGGAGACGGTGGCGCAGCCGAGCTGATGCCGGATGGGGCCGTCGGGCCCGGCGTTCGTGGCGTAGGCGCACACCGTGTGCGGGACGGCGCTCGTGATGACGGTGGTCTCGAAGCCGTGGTCGGAGCCGGCGTCGGGGTAGAAGCGGGCGACGTCCGGTCGGGAGGCGTCCGCGGTGGCGGTGGTGGCGGTGGCACCGTCGAGAGTGACCGTGACGATGAGGGGGTCGGCGGGGTCGTCGGGGTCGTAGGTCCAGCCGGCGACGCGGACGCTGCTCCAGCCGGCGGTGATCCACGGGTTGGGCGTCGCGAGGTCGAGGTAGCCGAGGGGCGTGTGGTCGACGGCGGGCGCGTCCACGGTCGCGGTGGCGCAGCCGAGGCTCCGCCGGTGGAAGGAGCCGAGCGGGCCGATGTTCACCGCGGCGGTGCAGACGGTGTGGGTGCCGGGTGCGGCGGCCACGGTGGTGTCGAAGCCGTGGTCGGGGCCGGCGCCCGGGTGGGCCCGGGCGACGTCGGGACGGGAGCGGTCGGCGACGACGGTGGCGGTGGCGACGTCGTCCAGAATGATCGTTACGGCCAGGGGGCGGGTGAGGTCCCCCGGGTCGATGGTCCAGCCGGCGACGCGGATGCCGGCGGGGGATGCGTCGGCGAGATCGAGAAAGCCGAACGGCGGCGCATCGTCCCCATCGGGACAGGTTTTCTCGGTTTTCTTGATCTTCTCGGTTTTTCTGATCTTCCCCGTCTTCCCCACGTCACTGGACCCGGCCGTCGGGCAGGCGCCGGCCACGGCGGATCCGGCCAGGCCGACGCCGATCAGGACGGTGGTGAGAGCGAGGATGATGATCATCGCGACGGCGGTACGTACGGGCGTTCGATGCGGCGCGATGGCGATGATCGTCACCCTCTCCCCTCTCGCTCAAGGTGTGAACTGAAAGTAGCATCTCCATTGCTATCGGTCGACGGCCGTGAAGGTTTTGTTACATGTTGCATCCACGTCGCCGCCATGCGCATTCTGCGGGTGCGGTGTCCGTACGGCCATGGAGCGGTGGGGCGGCGACTGGACCCGGCGCGCCGACCGCAGCTGTTACCAGACCTGGATCAGCCAGCTCGGTCTGGCGGGGGAGCCGTGGACCGGTCGCGGGACCGGATAGCCGAGAAAGCCTGCCGCGATCGTGCGCCCGCTCCCCGACTCGGCGGCCAGCCGAACCGGGAGAACGGTTCCGCCCGCAGATGCAGACGGATGATCTCCCTGCTGTACGCCAGCGTGTCGGCCGGCAGATCGTCCGGTGGGTGCCAGGCGAGGGCGGAGCAGGTGGCTGGCTCCCGATTGGTGGGCTCGCCGCTCCACCGCGACACCAGGAAGCCGAAACCGATACGAGCGTCGCTGTCCGGCGGAAGGGCATGCGTGATACCCGCGAAAGTGACCTCCTCGGGTCCGACCCCGATACCGAGCTCCTCGTCGAGCTCCCGGATCACCGCGGTCACGACGTCCTCGGCGGGCTCGATCCGTCCGCTGGGCAGCGCCCAGCAGCCGCTTCCGTAGATGCCTCCCGCGCGTTTCGTCAGGAGCAGGCGGCCGTCCCGTATCAGTAGCGCAAGAACGTCGACCGGGGTCCGGTGTTCGTGCCGCATGATCCTCCTCGTGCTCTTCTTCCCGCGGACCGACTCGAGGCCCGTGACCGGGAAACGTAGCGCGCAGGGCCCCGTCCTTCAGAGTGAAGATTCAGCAGGGATTCGGCCGGCGCCCAGCGGCAGGGCGGCACTGTTCCGCGCATGCGCATCCTGGTGGCGGACGACGACCGGAGTCTGGTGGCGCGACTGCGGGCGCTGCTGCGCCGTGGTGGTGGGGAGCGCCCGGTCGTCCTGGCGGCTGGCGATCTCCGGCTCGACCCGCGTCGCACCGGGACTGGCGGGGTGAGTCACCGGTCGAGCCGACGCCACGGCAGTTCTCCCTCCTGGAGTTCCTGACGCGCCGTCCCCGTCCCGTACCGACCGGTGGGTAGGGCGGTGGCACGGGACGGGGACGGTAACCATCCCGGCTACATCCTCGTCTGCCGGCCAGCCGCCAAGGCTGGATGGTCACCATCCAGCAAGCCGACCCCACAGAACCGAGGACACCTCAGCGCCGGACACGCCGAGGCGGTTCAGACATTTTTCCGGGAGATTCCTCGCGCCTTGGCACTATAGGGCTTGGTGGAGCTGAAGAGTATGTTCCCGACCGTGTTACGGTGGGCGAGGGCGTTCTATTCTTCAAGAAGATTAAGGATAGATTTCTTGGC
Source organism: Frankia sp. CeCAU1 (assembly GCF_977971845.1). Classification (NCBI taxonomy): domain Bacteria; kingdom Bacillati; phylum Actinomycetota; class Actinomycetes; order Frankiales; family Frankiaceae; genus Frankia; species Frankia sp. CeCAU1. The sequence continues at coordinate 99,490 of NZ_CDWWXA010000002.1, forward strand.
GTGGAATCAGGACTTGTCAAGCTAGCAGGCTTGGCACTTTAGTTGGAGTCCAAGAATGAGTTGTGCTGTAGCCAGGATATATATGCTTTCTATTATTATCCTGTTCTTGTTGGGCTTTCTGGCTGTTAGCTTTTTTGCCTACGGCGTCGAGCCCGGGCGGAATCTCAAGGAGGCGCCCTCGTTTCTGAAGGAACGTACAACTCGATACACGGACATAGGTGATACGCGGCTCCACTATCTGAAGCAAGGCGCTGGTAGCCCTGTCATTCTCCTGCATGGCGGTGGCACCTGGCTGTATTCTTTCCGGAAGAACATCGATGAGCTTGCCCGGGAGCATACTGTGTATGCCCTGGATATGCCCGGGCATGGTTTCACCACCTACCAGGATCCTGCTACGCTCACCTTGGACGGATTCGCGACGCTCCTGAAAGGTTTTTTGGCAAAGCAAGGAATTGTCCGGGCTGATTTTATCGGGAGTTCATGGGGTGGCGGTTGGGCGCTTTATTTTGCCGAGGTTTACCCTGGTGAGGTCGGCAGGATAGTGCTCATTGATGCCACGGGGACGGCGGAGATCGCGGCTCACGACGGGAGCTCCTGGAAGTACCTGTCGTATCCGCTGGTAGGCGAGTTGCTCGTACACTTCTTTTCTTTTGGCAACGTCAGGAAGGATATACACAAAAATCTCTTCAGCAACCCATCGGCCGTATCTGACGCGGAGATTCGCCAGATATATATTCCTATCACTTATTCTCGCAACCTCAAAGCTCAGTACATCCTGCAACGTAATTTGAACTGGAGCGAAGTCGACCGGCATCTCGAAAAGGTACACAGCAAGACTCTTGTGATCTGGGGCAAGGATGATCGTTACATACCAATAAAATTTGGCCAGAATCTTGAGGCGAGGCTTCCAAATGCCCGGTTCGTCTCCATAGAAAATGCCGGCCACCTACCGCATGAAGAGCAGCCGGAAAGGGTCAACGCACTCTTGTTGAAATTTCTTCAATAATGGCGCATCCTGCAAGGAAGTGTCAACTCCGGTATGCCGTGTCGGGCGTGTCCTGGCCTGGCCGGTAAATCTTGGTGTCATGCGGGATACGGCGGTGTCACGCGTGACACGGCATGGTTACGGAATGGCGCCGTCTACCTCACGCCGGCCCGTCCGGGGCGGCGGCGCGGCGCCGTAGGGAGGGCAGCCACCAGTTGTACTTCCCGGCTATCAGGAGTGTGGCGGGCGCCAGGACGAGCCTGATCAGCGTGGCGTCGAGCAGCACCGCGACGCTGAGGCCGAAGCCATACTCGCGCAGCATCAACGTTGACGAGAGCATCATCGTCCCCAGTGTTCCCGCCATAACCAGGCCGGCAGCGGTGATTACCCGGCCGGTGTCCACGATAGCTGTCGTCACCGCGTCGGCGTCACTGCTTCCCTGCCGGGTTATTTCTCGGATCCGGGTTATCAGAAATATTTCGTAGTCCATGCCGAGACCCATCATGAGGATCACCAGGAAGATTGGTAGGTCGTTGATGACGGGTTCATCGAGCCAGACGGCGAAGACCGCGAGCGTGGCGCCGAGTGCCCAAATGTTGCTGAGCGCGATCGTCAGGATCAGCCGGATCGGGACCAGGATGGATCGTAATGCGAAGGTCAGCAGCACTATGACGCCGGCGCACACAAAGGCGATCATCTTCCAGAAGGACGATGTCAGCGCCGCATCGTATTCTTGGTCGATGACGGTGGCACCACCGACCTGAGCGTTGTCGATGGTACTGTCGGCGACCAGCGTGGTCAGCGTCCGGATCGTCGACCTCGCCTGCTCCGACAGTGGGTCCCCAGCCAGCACGATGGACAGCCGCAGGGCGCCGTCCGGGGCCAGAAAGTCCTGTCGGATGTTTTGTGGTAGCGCCGACGTGTCCTCCCAGGACAGCTTCGTGCCCGTGGGGCGGGACAGGCTCGAGACGGAGACCACGCCGGGAGTGCGGGCGATCGCGTCGCTTAGGCTGTCCAGTCGCTGCCAGCCGGCAAGGGTGAGAGTGTCGCCTCGGTGACCGTTGTCGCCGATGTCACCGATGACGGTCGTCGGCTGCAACAGACCGGGTTGCCAGTGTTCGGCGACAAGATTGTAGCCGCGGCGGGCGTCTGTGTCCGGGCTCAGCGCGACCGGGTCGGAGGTCAGCCGGTGGGATCCCAGGAGGACAATGATGGGGATCGTCGCCAGCAGGAACACCGCGACGACGGCGACGGGTGCCCGTCGCGGCAGCACGGCCAGCCGTCGCAGCAGGTCGGTCAGCCAGCCCTTGGACTCCATATCCGTGAGCGGCCGGACACCGAGCAGGAAGAATTTGTCGCCCAGCAGAACCAGCAGCGCCGGTGTGATCGTCAGTGCGGCCAGCAGCATCACCGGGATGCCCGCGAGCCCCCCATAGCCGAGCGGCGGGATCCAGTCGACCGGTGAGAGCAGGGTTGCGGCGAACGCGAGGATGACGGTGCTTCCCGCGAGGGCAATGCTTTCACCAGCGTGGATGGTGGCGTTGACGACGGCTTCTTTCGGGTCGCGGCCAGCCAGGCGTTCCTGTCGATATCTGGAGGACAGCAACATGCTGTAGTCGACGCCAGCACCGAGCATGACGAAGGTCATGATTGTCGTGGTGAACTGGGTTAGTTCCACCTGGCTGCCGACGGCGTACAGCCATGCCTGGCTGATCGTCATGGCGAGCCCGATCATCGTCAGGGTGAGGACTGCCGGAACGACGGCACGGAAGAACAGCAGCAGAACGATGATGATGATGATGTAAGCCGCGTACTCCATCTTCGCGTTGTCGGCCTCGGCCTTGTCGTACGTGTCCTTGATCAGTGCGAGTTCGCCGGTGACGGCGGCGTGCACCGGGGAGGCTGGGCCCAGCCGGGCTGTGTCCGCGGCCACAGTGCGGCGCAGCGCTGTCAGGTCCGGGTCAGGTCCATGCTTCGAGTAGGCGACGGTAACGAGCGACGCCCTGTGGTCATCGGAGATCAGGCTGGCGGCGTCCACCGGCACGGGGAAGTCCGCCCAGTCCGCCTCCTCGGCCAGCGTGCCGGCCAGCGTCGGCCATTCCGCCTGGTCGGTACGTGCGGCCCGTTGCAGGAGTGGAACCAGCGCCGCGGGCACCTGACCCGTGGCCCGCGCCTGGGCCAGGCGGCCCATGGCCTCCTCGGTGCTCGGTGGCGGCGTACCCGTCGGCGCGAGCACGTGGCGCATCGCGGCCAGGAGAGCGTCGCGGTGCAGCGTGTACGGCGACGTCGTGCTCATGACTGAGCCATCGTGGACGAGTGGCTGTAGCGAGGCGTCCAGCATACCCATCAGCCGCCGCGAACTCGCGGCGGTCACATCGGGCGCACTGAGCACGATGAGGGTTTCCCGCTCGGAGTGATGCGGGAATGCCTGTACGAGCCGTTGCGCTACGGCGTCGCCGACCGAGCCGGGAACGATCTTCGAGCTGCCCTGCCGAGACTGTACCTCGGAGAGCTTGAGCGCGAACGGCGCGCAGGCCCCGATAGCGACCAGCCAGAGGACGATGACGACCACGGGGTGTCTGACCACGGCCCGGGCGATCCGTCCCAGCACCGGATGGGCGGAAGGGGAAGGCGTCGACTCCGATCCGATCCCGCCAGCCCCAGAGTTCACTGGATCCCATTCGCCTTGGTGACGCCCGGCTGGACGGGAGCTGCCGGCTCCGGTGTGGTCCCGGCGACGACCACGACGAACGGATGGAGGAGTGTGAGGCCCCCCGGCCGGCTGGCCTGCTTGCGTAGCGCCTCTGTCAGTTTGCCTCTGACGTCGTCTTCGCGGGACATGTCGAACGAGTCCCGGAAGCCGGCGCCGGCGCCGGACCGTTCCACCCACTCTACGGCTTCCTCGGCGGTGGCCACCGGCCAGCGCTGTTCACCCTCGTACTGGTTGATTACCCGCAGTTCGCCCTTGCGCATCCACCTGGCCACCGTCTCGGCGTCCTTCGGCAGGGCCACCCGCACCATCGCGGTGAGCAGAGTCGGCTCGTCCGCGACGACGTCTTCGAAAGCCTTGCGCAGCGAGGCCAATGCGTCCGCGCGGGACTCGATGATGCCGATCCGACCTCCTGGGCGGAGCACCCGCCGCGCCTCGCGGAACAATTGGGAGGGCTTGCTATAGCAGATCGCCCAACCGCAGACGATCGCGTCGGCGCTGTCGGTCGCCTGGGCCTTGAGGAACTCCAGCATGTCGCCCTGCTGCCAGCTGACATCCTTGGAGGCTTGGCCGAGCGTCTCCATCTTGGCCTTCGCGACGGCCAGCATCCCCGGGGACTTCTCGACCACCCGCAGCGAACCGAGGCCCTGCTGCCGGATCCGAATCTGTTCGGACAGGTGACCCGTGCCGCATGCCAGCTCGATGACGTCCATCCCCGGGGCGATCCCCACCAGGTCCAGCATCGCCGTCGAGTTCGGGCCCATGAGGGCGGTGAACGCCTCGTCATAGGTGCTGCTGGCGATGTCGTAATCAGGTGTGGTGTCGGCAACGGCGCGGGTGAGTAGGAGACGGGCGGCGCGCAGCGCCAGACCGGCTCGGCTCATAGCAACTCCCAGTGGATCGCGAGCAGAAGGACGGGATGTCTTTTCGGTGAGGTGGATGCCCGACTGCAGCCGGGCATCCTGGCTCGGACGTCAGGTGACGGAGCGGCGTTGCGCCGCGGTCAGGATCAGGACGGCGCCCAGGACGAGAACCGCCGCCATGCCGGTAAGCGCGGTGGTGACACTGCTGAAGCCGGTACCCAGCGCGCCGAGCAGAGGGCCGCTCATCATCCCCACGGCATAGGCGATGTTGAACATCGCGAAGATGGCCCCATGCCCGACCCCCCGCCGTTCCGCCGCTGCGGTGAGAATCCCCAGCGCAGGGATGAGGACAAAGGAGAAGCAAACGGCGAACGTCACCAGCAGCACCGTCGTCCAGCCAACGTCGAACCTGGGGAGCAGCGGCAGGACGGCGCTCATCCCCAGCAACCCGCCCGGGATCAACGGCAGATCCGGCCGCCGGTCCCCAAGCAGGCCGACCGGCACCCCGGCGAGCCCGTGCGCCAGCGTCGCCGCTCCGAAGATCAGACCCAGCGTGGCCGGGCCGCTGCCGAACCGGTCGGCCAGGTGCAGCGGGAGCAGCGGTTCCAGCATGCTCAGCGTCGCCGCTCCGAAGGCGACAGCGAGCAGGGTCGGCAGGAGCGAACGCCAGCCGGATGGCTGCTGCTCACGTACCGGCTGCGCGGCGCCGCGGACCAGCCACGGCAGGACGGCGGCGAGTACCGCGGTGAGCACCGTGCACACCACGAACGGCGCCGCGTCGCCGAAGCGTTCGGCCAGCAGCCCGCCGATCACTGGGCCAGCGACCATACCGACGGACATACTGGACATCGCCGCTCCCATCGCGCCGCCGGCCCTGGGGGGCCGCACCCGCTGGGCGAGCAGAGCGATTCCGTTCGTCCACAGCGCCGCCGCGGCGACTCCCTGGAGCGTGCGGGCAGCCAGAAGTTCGGGATAACTATGAGCCAGCGCGAAACCGACCGTCGAGATCAGCAGACCGGCGGCACCGACCTGGAATGGCCGTTCATGCCCGAACCGGTCGCCGACCCGGCCCATCAGGGGAGTCCCCGCCAGCAGGGCGACCGCGTACGCGGCGTACAGCAGGCTCACCCCGGCCGACCCCACATCGAACTGGTCCGCGTAGTTCGGCAGGACAGGTACCACGATGCTGTAGAGCAGGCTGTCCACGAACAGCGCGCCACAGGTCGCGGCGGTCACCTTGAATACGTCGTGGCGAACCGCGGTGGAGTTCGTCTCGACCGCGTCCTGGCTGGCAGTCATCTCGCCTTCTCCGATCACGTTAGAGCGAGATTGCCCAGATGGTGAACAGAACGTTGGCCACACCCTGCGCGATGGTCGTACCGACCACCGATCCCGTCACCACCCGGCAATAACCCAGGGCGAGGCCCATCACGAAGACCGAGGGGACCATCCCGGCCAGGACCAGCGGGTTGAAAGGATTGAGTCCGTAATCGCCGAGGTGCACGAGTGCCCAGCCGGCACTGACCGTGACGACGGACCTCCAGAGCCCCATGCGCCGGGAGGCGGCGTGCAGCAGCACGCCTCGGTAGAAGACCTCCTCAGCGATCGGGACGAGCAAACCCATACAGAGGAACAAGGAGATGTAGGCGAGCGCCGGAGAGTCCGGGAACATCTCGCGGAAGAGGCCGGGCAGCAGGGCCGCCCAGTTGTCCTCACCCCGCCCGAGCAGCGTCAGGCAGGCGACGAGGGCCAGCAGGTAGCCGGCGGTCACCACCCCGATCCCGCGGGCCAACTGCCGTGGCGAGGATATGGCCTGCACGCCGACATCCGACCACATTCGCCGCGGCACGACGAACAGTGCGAACGGGGTGAGCACGATAGAGAACACCATGAGCCACTCGTCGAACGCGCCGGCAATACGTAGCGTTCCGAGGATGGCGAACACAACGCAGGCGACAAGCACGGGCCGCGCTTCGTAACGCGGGAGCCGCCGGCCTGGGACCCGACCGGACCCGGTCACCCCCGACTCCGCCGTCCCGCTCCCATGCGGGACCGCGTTCGGGGCGGAGCGAAGGACTTGATCTTTATTTCCGACATCGCGAGAAAGAATTTTATCACTCATGGGGACTCGCTGGGCGACGTGTGACGCTCTTCCTACCCCGGCGCAGCGAGACGGCCTTCGTCACCCGCATCAACCGCCAGACGGCGGAGAGCGAGACGCCGTCCTGGAACGCGACATACTCCGGCTGGATCAGGTCTGGTTGCCACTTCAGCTTGTATGCCACCTGGGACTGGGCTGGGTAGATCCACTCGGCGCGAGTGCCGAGCCAGTGCACGAAACGGTCCACGAAGGGGCTGTGTCCAGGAAGCCGATGTTTCGGATCAAGCGAAGTGAAGGGAGTGAGACCAAAGTGCAGGTACGGCGTCTTCTCCCCGACGAACTGCCGTACGGCCGTGGACAGGATCAGCTCGCTGACTCCGGTGGGAGCGTCCGGTATCCGCCGGCTCAGGTCGTGCAGCCAACCGGAGTGCCGCCCGAAGACCGGCGAGAATACCTGGTAGCCTACCAGCCGGCCGGCGTGCTCGGCAACGAACAACCGGCGCCTGCACTCGGCCCAACCGCCCCGTTGGCCGATCATAAAGTCGATCTCGGCGACGCCAAAACCTTTTGCCTTCAACCATACCCAGTCCACCTCGTTCAGTGCCTCCACCAGCTGCGGCGTCCGCTCACGGACCGCCGCCACCTCGCGTACCCGGACGCCGTCCCGATTAGCTCGGGAGATCTTATTCCGGATCTTCACGAAATGTTTCCCCGACATGCTGAACCCGTCCAGTGAACGGGCGTAGGAGGCGCCGAGCTGGTTCACGCCAAAACCGGCACGCAGGTAGATGTCAGTATCTTCGGGCATCAGCTGGACGCTAATCACCCGACGGCGGTTCTGCCTGGCCCAACGGACGAACTCAGTCAGCAGCTCAGCCTGCTGGTCCGGCGGCGCGAAGACTCCGCCGAACTGGATCAGGAACCTCCCGCTTGGCCGGTAGATGACGACGCCGTCGATTCCATCCACCTCGAACGTCAGATTTCCTTCGTTCAGCGCCAGGTATGCAGATGGGTTGTGAGCGTGCCGGGTCAGCACGTCCAAAGTGGGCTCCGCGACGGATCGCGTCTGTGCGACCCCTGTGCTGCTGGTACGGGTCACGGCCGGCTGCTCCCAGCAACGGCCGCTCGGTCGATCTTTGTCGTGCCCTGGTTCGGCCGAGCGTCGCGGGCCGCCCAGTAGCGCATGCTCCGATCCGCGACTGTCCTGGCGTCGGGGAGCGGCCGGACGCCGAGGGCGGCGAGCTCATCAGCCGATGTCGGCAGTATCAGGCTTGAGTGGACGTACGCGGAGAAATAGGCTACTGCCTTCATCATCCCCGCGTACAGTGCCGGATCCGTGATGGCGAATTCATCCGGGGCATTACCGGATATCAGCATCGGAGGCTTGGCTGGATAGCCAAAATCACGGCCGATATCGAGCGCCATGTCAACGACGTCGGTGAGGGTCAGTGCCGCCGGCCCATTGGCGAGCCAGAGTTCGCTGCCCAGAGCCTCCTTACGTACAGCGGCAACAACTGCCTCGGCTACATAATCAACGGGCACCAGGTCGATCCGAGAGGCCGGGGAGAAGGGTATTATCGGTAGTTTGTCGTGCAGGAATCTGGCCACCATCTGGTAGAAGCCTTGGAAGCTGGCTATGGCACCGGTATCGGAGTGGCCGACGATGATCGAGGGCCGGAGGATGGTATAGGGGACCCCCGCGCCGCGCACTACGTCCTCGGCCTCGCGCTTGCTGCTGGCGTAGCGAGCACCGGACTCGCCGGCGCCGTCGCTGCGGGCGCCAATGTAGGCGGTGCTCACATGGTAGAGGGGTGCGTCTGCCGCCGCGGCCAGCTGCGCTATCCGCGAAGTTCCCTCGACGTTGACCGACCTTAATGTCCTCTCGGTACCGTTGAATGCGACCACGGCGGCTGAATTCACCACCGCATCCACGCTGTCGACCAGGGATCGGTACTCCGATCCATCCAGGCCGAGTTGTGGACGAGCGATGTCACCGCGCACGGTGGTAATCGTCTGCTCGGCCAGGACGGTGCGGTGCACCAGGCACACCGGCTCGATGTCAGGAACTCTTTTCAACTGGCTCAGGAGCTCTTGACCGAGCACGCCCGACGCCCCCGTCAAAAGCACCCGTCGTGCGGTTTGCGCAGTCATCTACTTCCTTTTCCAGCAGGGAATGTCCGCATGGCGATGCGGCCGGATCACTGGTAGAAGCTGTCAACGACCTTTTGGTATTAGAAATATGCCAGCGATGCCCGTCGATATTCCGTGGAACGGCGTGCATGCCTGCGTCAATGATCGTTTTCCTGATTATCATCATCAGCTGTGGATGAATTCGACAGGGCCGGGTCTGCCGTGATTCTCCAGGCATACGCGTGGCCTGGGCGCGCTTACTGTAGTTACAGTAGCGGCCGTTGCGCACTCCAGCGCTACGTTGTCGCACCCCCCGTGTCGCCATGCGTCGCATCCGTGCCGTCAAGTAGGCGAAGCCGCGACTTACTGTTCTTGTAACGTCTCCTGGAATCGCTCGGTCGTCAGTCTAGCCACAACCAACTGGCGAAGTCTACGAGAAAGGACGGGCCATCGGTTGTTGAGAAGAAAAATTAAGCTGCCGCTTAATAGCAAGTAATCTGTGCCCGCAGCGGGCTGACCAGCGCTTCCGGTGGCCGTCAGCCTCCGTTGGAGTCTCTACGATGTTGGCTGTCTCACAGTGGGGCGTTATGGGCTATTTTCACAACTTAAGTCTAGAATTCGGAAGATGCGAGTGGCATCCACCGACGTGTCGTACGGATAGTGATCTTTAGCGGCTGGCTGGAGTGATAAACCGTGCTGTAGGGCAACTATCGGTAGGCGAGCCTGGACAAGGTGCTGTGCGCGTACCGGGCCCGGTAGTCGCGGACCTGGCAGTCGTCGAGGCCGCGGGTGGGAGTGGACCCGGCCGCGGTCGCCGACCCGGGCCGCTCGCCGGATCGGCCGAGAGTACGGCTGCGCCGGGTTCGTGGTTCCGTTCGACCACGGCGACGACTGGGACCTCGCCGCACCGGGCGAACGCATCCACGACATCGCCCACCTCCGCTGGTAATTCCTCGGATGGTTCGGGGGCGGGGCCAGATCGAGCGGCGGGGCAGGCGTCCGCTCAGCGGCACAACAGAGCGTCGCCTGGGTGTTCTAGATACCGCGGTGTTTTTAGATATCGAGGTCGACGTAAAGGGCGGCGTGATCGGAGGCGGCCTGTTCGGCTCGGGTGATCTTGGGGTGGATCACCCACTGGGCGGATGGGTGTTTGTTGTCGGGGTCGCCCCACAGGCCGGTGCGGACGATCTGCCCGCCGGTCATCCGGTCGGCGAGGTCGGGGGAAAGCAGGATGTAGTCGAGTCGGTTGCGGGCGGTGCAGGACTGGAAGGTACCGGGTCGGGGGCCGGTGTCGAATCCGGCCCGGCTGGCGGCGTCGACGAGTGGACTGTCGGGGCCGAGGAGGGGTTCGAGGCTGGGGAACGTGGGCGGGGGTGGCTTGTTGAGGTCACCGACGACGGCGATGTACCGGGCGCCGGCGTCGCGGAGCGCGGTGTAGATCTCCGCCACCCGGTGGGCCTGCCGGCGGCGTAGCGGGTCGGGGTTTCCGGAGGTCCAGGACTGGCTTTTCAAATGGTTCGGCAGTACCCAGATGGTGTTGCCGGCGGGGGTGTGCAGTTCGTAGGCGGGGCAGTCGCGGCTGAACAGCGGCCGGTCGGGGCGGGCCGGGTCGGGGTCGTCGACGTGGCTGACGATCGAGCCGATCGTGTGGCCGGGTTTGGCCAGCAGGCCGACGTCGATGCCGCGGGGGTCGTTGCCGTCGACGAGCATCACGTGGGCGTACAGGCCGGCGAGCAGACTGGTGTTGAACCGGACCAGCGCCGGACGGTTTTCGGCTTCGATCACGGCGAGAACGTCGGCGTTGATGTCCGTGATGACCTGAGCAGTGGAGCGGATCGCGGTCTCGTCGACGGGGCCGGTGACCAGTTCGACCCAGCCGATCCAATCCTGCCGCCCGGTCGCGTCGATCACAGCGTCCTTACCGGGGGGTTGGGTGAGGAAGTTCCCGCGGTTCTCACGAAGCCGGGCCCACCGCGGCTGTGGATCCCGGTTGAGCTGCAGCCGACCCTCGCTGGTGCGGGTCAGGATCTCCATCGTTTCCAGGTCGGCGAGCATGTCGGTCTTGTTCTGAACGGTATAGACCTCGTGCTGGGCGAGGGTGGTGAACCGGTCGAATGCGGCCAGGACCGGCTGGCCTTCGTCCCAGGTGGGCAGGTCCATCGCCCGGATCCGTTCGAACAGGTTTTCCACGTTGAACGACGCCAGTCGCACCGGCCACCCCCACAGCACCGTCGTGTCGGCTCTGCTGCACAGCGTGGCAACCCGAGGAGTTGCTGTCGACCCACCGGCAGGTGAATCTTTTATGATCTCGGTGGTCCACTTGTGGCCGCGCCTGTGACGGCTCTCTTGATCCTGCATCGATCAAGATCGTAATGTGGACGGGCGAGGCTGAAGCGGTACTGGCATGACTCGGAATGATCTTCGAAAGGGATCAAGTATCCGACCTGAGACCAAGCTCCCGCGATAGGACTCGAACCTATAACCTGCCGGTTAACAGCCGGCTGCTCTGCCAATTGAGCTACGCGGGATCGGGTGCCGTGCACCTGACGTCGTCAGCCTACCTGAGGTTCGGGCGGTCTTGGACGTGGGGTAGGAATCAACCCGACGGCACAACGTCAAGCGGCCGGCGGCCATCCGCCTGCACGTCCCTCGGTCTCCTGGGAGGCAACATGCGTATCAGGCCCAGCGTCATCCTGGCCCTCGGTCTCGGATACGTCCTCGGCGCCCGGGCCGGCCGGGAGCACTACGACGCCATCATGCGGCAGGTCCGTGACCTCCAGGAGCGCCCGGAGGTCCAGAGCGTGGCGGGACTCGTCTCCGCGCAGGCGGCCACCGTCTACCAGAAGGCCCGGGACCTGCTTGGTGCCCATGCCGGGCAGTCCGCGACCAGGCTGTTCGCTCCCCTCGGCTCGCACAGCTCCAACGGTGTCGGATCCAACGGCGTCGGTTCGGTCGGTGCCCGCTGATCGAGGAACCCTCGCGCCGGAGACCCCGGAGACCACCGATGAGCGGTCCCGGCGGGACATGCCGATGAGGCAGGCGAGGCCGAACGGGTCGGGACGACCGCACGCCTCCGGTCATCCCGAGACTCATCCCGAGACTCCGGACGGCGCACCGTCCGCCCTCGCCGGTCTTGTGGACCTGTTGGGTCGGCGTTTCGCCCTCGCCGTCTACTGGAACCTGCGCGGGACGGCCCTGCCGTTCCGCGCGCTCGTGGCGCGGCTCGACGCGCCGCAGGCCCAGGTGACCCAACGCCTGCGGGAGCTGCGCGAGGCCGGCCTCGTCGAGGTGGACGAGGCCGGCGAGTACCGGCTGACCGCGCACGGCCGTCGCCTGCAGGGAGTGCTGGAACCGCTGGCGGCCTGGGCGGACGACTGGTCCGGGCTGAGCCCGCGCCAGCGCACGCCCCGAGGATCAGCCACCCAGGGTCATGGTGAGCCCTGAGTTCGGTGGACTCCCGCTTGGCGGCAATATCCCGACATCGCGGAATGATCGCTATCGAGAGGCATCTCGTGACAGCAAGATCACAGCTTGTCTTGAGCTCGTTTTAAGGATCTCTTAGGCCCAGCGGGGTGTGCTGGTCCTTGTCGCCCGGCTGGCTGGCGAACTGGAGCAGCCTCACCCACCAGAGGTAACCCCGGCTTCTGGTGGGTCTCCCCAGCCCGGGTCGCGGCTCGTCCCAGCCGCGACCCGGGCTCAGCCCTGCCCGCCGCGCGAGGCCGTCGTGGACCGGTGTGCGCGCGAGGCCGTCGTGGACCGGCGTGAGGTCAGCCGCCGGTGAGCCGTTCCCGCGCTTCGGCGAGCCGCCGCAGGGTGGTCTCCCGGCCGAGCGCCTCCAGCGACTCGAACAGGGGCAGTCCCACGCTCCGCCCGGTCACGGCGACCCGCACCGGTGCCTGCGCCCTGCCGAGCTTGAGACCGTGCCGCTCGCCCACCTCGGTGAGTCCGGCCTTCAACGTCTCGGCCTCCCACTCGATCTTGTCGTAGAGGTCGTGGACGTCGGCGAGCAGTTCCGCCGCCGGCCCCTTCATCGCCTTGGCCCAGGCCGCGTCGTCGATCGGTGCCTCCGGCAGGAAGAGGAAGTCGACCATCGGCACGATCTCCGACAGCACGGAGACCCGGCTCTGCGCCAAGGGGGCGAGAGCGGCGAACGCGTCCGCGTCGAACGCGGCCGGCTCCCACGGCGCGGCCGGCGCCGAGAGCCAGGGCCGGACCGCCTCGATGAACTCCGCGACGCTCAGCCGCCGGATGTACTCACCGTTGAACGCCTTGAGCTTCTTCTCGTCGAAGAACGCCGGCGATGGCTTCACGTCGGCAAGGTCGAAGGTGGACTCGATCGTTTCCCAGGGCACGATCTCGTCCTCGCCGGGCGGGGCCCAACCGAGCAGCATCAGGTAGTTCTTCATGGCGGCGGGCAGGTATCCCTCGTCCCGGTAGGACTCGAGCGCCACCTTGTCGCGCCGCTTCGACAGCTTCTGGCGCTTCTCGTTGACGATCACCGGGACGTGCGCCCACACCGGCGGCGCGTCCGCGCCGAGCGCTGCCCAGAGCAGCTGCTGCTTAGGGGTGTTCGACAGGTGTTCCTCACCCCGGATGACGTGGGTGATCCCCATCTCCAGGTCGTCGACGACGTTGGCGAGCAGGAACACCGCCGACCCGTCGGCCCGCGCGACCACGAAGTCCTCGATGGTCTCGTTCGGGAACTCCGGCGTGCCGCGGATGAGGTCCTCGACGATCGTCACGCCGTCGTCCGGCGTGCGAAAGCGCAGCGCCCGGCCGGGACCCGGGGCGAGCCCGCGGTCCCGGCAGAATCCGTCGTAGCCGCGCTGCGCGTTGCCGGTGCGTTCCGCCAGGGCCTCGCGGGTGCAGCCGCAGTAGTAGGCGAGACCCTCGGCGTGCAGCCGTTCGGCCGCGGCCCGGTGCCGGTCGGTGCGCGACGACTGCAGCACCGGACCCTCGTACCCGCCGGGGCTGATGCCGAGCCAGTCCAGCGCGCTGATGATGCCGTCGGTCCACTCCGGCCGGTTGCGGGACGCGTCGGTGTCCTCGACGCGCAGCACGAAGTCGCCGCCGGCGCGCCGCGCGACCAGCCAGTTGAACAGCGCCGACCGCGCCCCACCCACATGGAAGATGCCGGTGGGAGATGGCGCGAATCGAACCCGTACCCGCCCAGATCCCATGCCGCGCAGCGTACAGCGGATCTCGACGGGCGAACCGGGCGTGGGCCGATGGTGACCGGCCGCGGAACCGGTCTCCCGGGCGGCCGGCCACGCCCCTGCTCAGCCGAGGAGGTCGAGGGGGGTGGTGGGTTGG
>NZ_CDWWXA010000003.1:0-76366 GCF_977971845.1 Frankia sp. CeCAU1
GCGGGCATCGCGGCGGCGATCGGGGATGCGATGGCCGCGGTATTGGCCTGCCCCTCGCCGACGCTGTCGATCGTGTTGGGTGAGGGCGGCTCTGGCGGGGCTCTCGCCGCGGCGGTCACCGACGTCGTCGCCATGACCCCGGACAGTTACTTCACCGCGCTCTCCCCGGAGGGCACCGCCGCCACGCTGCGGATACCGGTCGAGCGGGCCGCAAACGTCTGCGGGCTACGGCCGACCGACCTGAACGCGCTGGGATTCGCCGATCGGCTCCTGTCCGCCATCACCGCAGCCGAGACGGCGCGCGACGCCGCATCGCTGCTCGCATCCCTGAGCCGGGGGGACCAGGACGATCGGCTGCGCCGACGGCAGGCTCGATGGTCGACAGGGCTACCTAACAGTCTGTAGTATCTCTCTCCGGTCTTTACTTGGCCACCGGGATATCTGCCGATCTGGGGGCGAGCACCACGGCTGGCGGCACGGATGGTACGGCGAGGGAAGGCGAGCAGGCCATCGGCGAGTGGATACTGCCATCGTTGTCTGCGGCCACGGCCCGCCTGAGGCGGGCCGTGGCCGCAGACAACATCGCCGCTCCAGGGCGGTCGGTCCTCACCGGCCTGCGCACGACCCCGGTGAACGCCCGCGGGCTCGCTGTGGAAGCGGCCTGGATCGCCACCCACCTCGCCCTCTACCCGGCGAGTGCGCTGCGCCGGCAGTGCCCGCGCGAGCACGAGCCCTACTCGCTGAGCGCGCTCTCCCCGCTGCACCGCAGCCTGCTGGTCAACGCTCCCGACGCGGCAGGTACCCCGATCCTGCTGATCCACGGCCTGATCGACAACCGGTCCGTGTTCACCCGGTTGGGCCGGTCGCTACGCCGCCGCGGTTTCCGCCGGGTGCGCACGGTGGAGCTGCCGCTGCTCGTGCCGACGGTGCAGGAAGCGGCGCTCCGACTCGCCGCGTCCGTGCACACCGCGATGACGGACAGCGGCAGGCAGCGCGTGCACATCGTCGCCCATTCACTCGGCGGGCTGGTGGCCCGCTACTACGTGCAGCAACTCGGGGGCGATCAGTACGTGGACACGCTGATCACTCTCGCGACGCCTCATTCCGGCACCCGTCTCGCCGGACTCGTCCCCCGGTCGGTGCCGTACCGGCTCGTCACCCAGCTACGGCCGGGATCGGCGCTCCTACGCGAACTCGCCGCACCCGCCCCCGGCTGCCGGACCCGGTTCGTCGCGATCGGCGCCGGGCTGGACAGCGTGGTGCGGCCCGCCGAGGCGGCGCTCGACCATCCCGATCTCGACATCGAAAATTACACCGTGCCGGGCCTCGGGCATCATTCCCTGGCGTTCAGCGGCAAGGTCGCCCACCTGGTCGCGAGCTGCCTCGCCGGGGCGGCGGACCGGCCGGGACCCTCGGGACCGTCAGAGCTTCTCGACGGGGGCATACCGCAGGAGCAGGCGCTTCGTGCCGGTGTTCTCGCCGAAATCGATGGTCGCCTCCGCGGAGTCACCGACCCCGCCGGTGGCGACGACAACTCCGAGACCGAAACTGTCATGCGTCACCCGGTCGCCCTGACGCAGCTCCAGGACGGCCCGAGCGGCCGGCCGCGCGCGACCCGAGAATGGCGAGTTCGGTAGCGGTTTACGCGCCGCCGGGGCACCGGCGGCGCCCCGGCCGGTCGCGCCCGACCCAAACCCGCCAGACGAGCCCCAGGACGTCCCCGCGGGCGCTGGCGGGGGATCGGCCAGCCGGCGCCAGTCAACCAGCGTGTCCGGCACCTCGCCGAGGAAACGCGACGGCGGGTTGTAGGCCGGTTGGCCCCAGGCGCTGCGCATCACCGCGCGGGTCAGGTAGAGCCGGATCCGGGCCCGGGTGACACCCACATAGGCGAGCCGGCGCTCCTCCTCGAGCTGGGTGGGATCTCCCAGGGTCCGCAGGTGCGGGAAGACGCCGTCCTCGAGACCGGTAAGGAAGACGACGGGGAACTCGAGGCCCTTGGCGCTGTGCAGCGTCATGAGAGTGACCACACCATCGGAACCGTCGTCGGTCGGAACCTGGTCCGCGTCGGCGACGAGCGAGACCTGCTCGAGGAACTCCGCGAGCGTGCCCTCGGGCAGCCGCCGGGCGAACTCCTGGACCACTCCGACCAGTTCCTGCAGGTTCTCCACCCGGCCCTGGGACTCGACGGTGCCCTCGGCGAGGAGTTCCGACAGGTAGCCGGTGCGTTCAAGCACCGCCTCGACCACGGCCACCGGGTTGTCGGCCGCTACGGCGCGTAGCTCGGCGAGCAGCGCGGTGAACTCGCGCACCGCCTTCGCCGAGCGCGCGGCGATCCCCGGCACCTCGTCGACACGCTCCAGCGCCTGCGCGAACCCGATCCGCTCGACATCGGCGAAGCCCGCCAGGGCCGCCTCGGCCCGCTCGCCGATCCCGCGCCGGGGCACGTTCAGGATGCGACGCAGGTTCACCGTGTCGCTAGGATTGGCGAGGACCCGCAGGTAGGCAAGGAGATCACGGATCTCCTTGCGCTCGTAGAACCGCACCCCGCCGACCACCCGGTAGGGCAGCCCGACCCGGACGAAGATCTCCTCGAACACCCGGCTCTGGGCGTTGGTCCGGTAGAACACCGCGACGTCGGCGGGCCGCGCGATCTTCGCGTCCGAGAGCCGGTCGACCTCCTCGGCGACAAAGGCCGCCTCGTCGTGCTCGTTGTCGGCGGCGAATCCGACGATCTTCTCACCGTCACCGGCGTCCGACCACAGCCGCTTGGCCTTGCGCTGGTTGTTACGCGCGATCATCGCGTTCGCGGCGGAGAGGATGGTCTGGGTGGAGCGGTAGTTCTGTTCCAGCAGGATCACCGCGGCGTTCGGGAAATCCTCCTCGAACTCCACGATGTTGCGGATGTTCGCCCCACGGAAGGCGTAGATCGACTGGTCCGCGTCGCCAACCACGCACAGCTCCGCCGGTGGGACGGCGCCCGAGGCCCAGGTAGCCGGCCCGGCCGCCGGCTCGGCCGGCTCCACCGGCGCGGACCCGCCACCGAAGTACGCCGGTTGGCCGACGAGTTCACGCACCAGGGCGTACTGCGCGTGGTTGGTGTCCTGGTACTCGTCCACGAGCACATGTCGGAATCGGCGCCGGTAGTGCTCGGCGACGTCGGGGAACGCCTGGAGGAGGTTCACCGTCATCATGATCAGATCGTCGAAGTCGAGGGCATTGGCCTGAGCCAGCCGCTGCTGATAAGCGGCGTAGACCTCGGCGACGGTCCGCTCGAGGTGGTTCGTGGCCCGGTCCCGTGCGGCCTCCCAGTCGATCAGTTCGTTCTTCAGGTTGCTGATCTGCGCCGCCAGACCTCGGGCGGGATGCCGCTTGGGATCAAGATCAAGGTCACGGATGACCAGAATGATCAAACGCTGCGCGTCGGCGGCGTCGTAGATGGAGAAGGCCGAGCCAAACCCGAGACGCTTCGCCTCGGACCTCAGGATGCGCACGCAGGCCGAGTGGAAGGTGCTCACCCACATCGCCCGCGCCCGGGGGCCGACCAGCGCCGAGACCCGTTCGCGCATCTCGTTGGCAGCCTTGTTGGTGAACGTGATCGCCAGCATCTCCCCCGGCCGGACCCCCCGGGCCGCCAGCAGGTACGCGATACGGTGGGTCAGCACCCGCGTCTTGCCGGACCCCGCGCCCGCGACGACGAGCAGGGGTGCCCCGATGTGCACCACCGCCGCCCGCTGCTGCAGGTTGAGCCCGTCGAGCAGGCCCTCGGCATCCAGGCGTGGCGAGGAGAAGCCACCGGGCTCGTCCCCGCCCACCGGCGGCGCCAGCACCGCCGGGCCGAACAGGTCGTAGGGCACGTGCGCACCGCCGTGGACATCCGTCCCGACCGACCCGGCGATGCCGGATCCGCCGCCGTGGGAATCGCCGAAAAAGCCGCTCATGGGACTCCGATCGTACGTTCGACGTCGGGCAGGTCGGACCGCGGCATGCCCGGATCGCACCCAACGGCCCGGTCCGCGGTGTGGTCCGCGAGATGCACCGACGGTCCCACCCGGCCGCGGTCCTCGCGCGTCCATGCCACCGCATGACCATCACACGTCCACGCCCAGTGGTCGTCGACCCGCGTGCTGACCAGCCTGTTGTCCGTCGTTCCCGCCCCGCCCCGCGCGCGAGGGCGGGCCGTCGATGGCCGTGGTCCGCGTCAACGCCCGGCCCACCGGCGGTCAGGCGGCCACGCCACGTGGCCGCGCGGTCACGTAGTCACGCGCTACTCGACGCGCTCGGCGGGATGGCCGCGAGCGCCTTCACCCTGCTGGCCACCCCCGGGTCGATGTTGCCACCCGACAGGATTGCCACCGTCGGGCCCTGCGCGAGATCACCTCGACGCAACAAGGCCGCGACCCCCGCGGCGCCGGCCGGTTCCACCTGGTGGCCGGCCCGGTGCAGCAACACCATCGCCTCCCAGAACGCCGCCTCATCGACCGTGACGATCTCGTCCACCAGGCGTGCGGCAAGGGCGAAGGTCAGGACCCCCGGAGCGTTCACCGCCATACCGTCGGCGATCGTGGTCGACGCCGGGACCACCCGTGACGAACGTGGCGCCGTCGGCTGTTCGGACGTCCGGCTGCCCGGAATCGTCCCGACTCCCCGCAGTGTTCCGGCACCGGGCGTCGTTCCGGCACCGGGCGTCGCAGCCCCACCGGGGGGCACCGTGAGCCGCCGGCCAGCCCGCAGCGACGCGGCGAACGCCGACGACAGCACGGACTGCACTCCGACCACTCGCACATCGGGGCGCCGGGACCGCACCGCCGCGGCCAGCCCGCCGATCAGCCCTCCGCCGCCCACCCCGACCAGAACGGTGCCGAGATCGGGCACCTGATCGAGCAACTCCAAGCCGATCGTGCCCTGCCCGGCCACTACCGTCGGGTCATCGAACGGGTGGACCAGCAGCCGGTCTCCCCGGGCGGCGAAGGTGGCAGCCGCAGCGAGCGCCGCTTCCACCCCCCCGGGTATCTTCTCGACCCGGGCGCCCCACCGGCGCGTCCGCGCCACTTTGACCGGATTGGCCCCTACCGGCACGAAGATGGTCGCCTCGACGCCGAAGGCCGCGGCCGCGAAGGCCACTCCCTGGGCGTGGTTACCGGCACTGGCCGCCACCACCCCCCGGGCCCGCGTCGCCGGATCCGCGGTGGCCACCCGGTGGTAGGCGCCCCGAAGCTTGAACGAACCGGTGTGCTGCTCGTGCTCACACTTGAGCCAGACGGGCGCACCGACCGCCGCCGACAGGCCGAGATCCCGCACGACCCTGGTCCGTCGTGCCACCCCGGCAAGGACGCGGGCCGCGGCGCGGATGTCCGGCGCCCAGAGTTCGGCGTCCGGGGCTACCGATCGGTCGTCTGCGGCTGCTGCGGTCATGGAGCATCTCCCGGCGGCTGAGCGGCCACCTCACCATGACCGCGGCAATAAAAAAGCCCCCCGCCAGGACAAGGCGGAAGGGCGAGGCGCGGACCCGATGATCGGTCGCGCGCCTAGGTAATGGCCATCTCGTGCGGGGTCACATCATCCAGGGTGCTCCGGTCCCGCCCAGACGTCAAACGTGCCCGTCGGCGGGGGTCGTCCGACGGGCACGCGCTCCGATCCGGGATCGTCACTCCCACTCGATCGTGCCGGGAGGCTTGGAGGTGATGTCATACACCACCCGGTTAACCTGCGGCACCTCGTTGACCACCCGGTTCGAGATGCGTTCCAGCAGGCCGTAGGGCAGCCGGGCCCAGTCGGCGGTCATCGCGTCCTCGCTGGTGACCGCGCGCAGGACGATCGGGAAGCCGTACGTACGCTCGTCACCCTGGACGCCCACCGATCGCACGTCGGCGAGCAGCACCGCGAAGACCTGCCAGATCTCGCGGTCCAGGCCGGCCTTGCGAATCTCCTCCCGGATCACCGCGTCGGCCGCCCGCACCACGTCGAGCCGCTCGGGCGTGACCTCGCCGATGATGCGGACGGCGAGGCCCGGGCCCGGGAACGGCTGACGCCAGACGATCTCCTCGGGCAGCCCCAGCTCCTCGCCGAGCCGACGGACCTCGTCCTTGAACAGGGTCCGAAGCGGCTCGACCAGATCGAACCGCAGGTCCTCGGGCAGTCCACCGACGTTGTGATGCGACTTGATCTTCGCGGCCGTCGGCGAACCGGATTCGATCACGTCGGGATACAATGTCCCCTGCACGAGAAAGTCGATCGTCGCGCCCTCCGCCTCCGCCCGGACCTCCAGTTCGCGGGCGGACTCCTCGAAAACCCGGATGAACTCACGACCGATGATCTTCCTCTTCCGCTCCGGGTCGGTCACTCCGGACAGCGCGGCGGAGAACCGGTCGGCCGCCTTGACATGGACCAGATCCACGCCGGTAGTCGCGACGAAATCGCGTTCGACCTGTTCCGCCTCGCCGGCCCGCAGCAAACCATGATCGACGAAGACGCAGGTGAGCGCGTCTCCCACCGCCCGGTGCACGAGCGCGGCAGCGACCGCGGAGTCCACCCCGCCGGACAGGCCGCAGATCAACCGTCCGGTCCCGACCTGGGCCCGGACGGCCGCGACAGCCTCGTCGACAATGTTGATCATTGTCCAGGTGGGCCGGCAGCCCGCACCCACGAGCAGGAAGTGCCGCAGCACGTCCATGCCTCGCTCGCTGTGGACCACCTCCGGGTGGAACTGCACGCCATAGAGACGACGCGCGGGGTCCTCGAAGGCGGCGACCGGGGCCGACGGCGTGGAAGCCGTTACCCGGAAGCCGGACGGCGCGGCGGTCACCGAGTCGCCGTGCGACATCCAGACCTGCTGGACAACGGGCAGACCGTCGAAGAGAACCCCGGGATCCGACACCGACAGACGAGTTGCTCCGTACTCGGCGGTTCCCGTGCGCGCGACGGCGCCGTCAAGCGCCTGAGCCATGACCTGATGGCCATAGCAGATACCGAGAATAGGCACTCCGGTAGCGAACAACGCAGGATCCACCCGGGGCGCGCCAGGCGAGTAGACGGACTTCGGGCCGCCAGAAAGGATCAGTGCGGACGGACGCCGGGCGAGGATCTCGTCCACCGACATATCCCACGGGACGATCTCCGAATACACATGACATTCGCGTATGCGCCGGGCGATCAGTTGGGCATACTGAGCACCGAAATCGATCACCAGCACGGTGTCGTAGCCCGCAGGCCCCACCGCGGACGGGCCGCTGGGGCCGTCCGCCGGGGACCGCGGAACATCCCGAACCGCGCCGGTATCCGTCGGCTCCGCACCGCGGCCAGCACTGCTACGCTGCAACTCGCTCACCCCGCAAGCCTACGGACACGGCGACCCCACCGGTCCGCCCAGGCGCCCAACCATCTCCCACGGCCTTCACCGGAACAGACGAAGCGCACCGGACGCCGCCGCGAAGGCGGTAAGGGCTCATGTAGGAGATGTCTAGGATGCCGAGTTTGCGCCTTCAGCCCGGTTCACTCACCCCGACAAGCGCTTCGATCATCAGTGACGCCCGATGTCGGGCTTCCCCGGCGGTTACGGTAGTGGTGACTCCGCGCGCAGTAGCGACAACTGACGTGCGGCCACCAAGGCGCTTACGGTAGGCGCCTTTCGGATGCCGACTTCGTACCGCTATGGTGCCTGACAAGGGACATCCGGGCCCGATACCGAGCCATCCTGGTACGACCTGTTCCGGGAGGCTGGCGGAGAGGTTGCGAAGGTACGTGCGCAGACAACCGATGGCCAGCAGCACGGGCATCGCCGCAGACTCGGAGCCGACAGTGGCGCCGGGTTCGCCCGTGGACGCCGAAGACGGCGGGCAGCGCGATGGTCGATCCGCCGCGCCACCGAACCCAGCCGGGTCGGGACTGGCGCGCCTTCGTCGCGCCGCCGCCAACCCCACCAACTGGCGGGTACGCACCAAGCTGATCGCGATTCTGGCCGTGCCTGTCATCGCGATCCTCGCCTACTCGTCCATCGAGGCGGGTACGGTGCTGACGAGCACGCGGGACGTCAACCGGGTGTCCGATCTGACCGAGCTCAGCCGCTCCGCAGCCGGGCTGGTCCACGCCCTGCAGGCCGAGCGCACCTACAGCACCGGATTCGTCGCCAGCGGTCCCGTCGGCGCCCGGGACGGGAGCACGATTCCAACCCGCCGGGCGGCGGTCGATGAAGCCTACAGGGCGTACAAGTCAGCTGCGAACGAGCGGCGAGGCTCCTTCGGCAGTGAGGTACGCCGCGCTCTCGACGACGTCAGCAGCCGGATGGACACGCTGCCCGCCAAGCGGCAGACGATCGAAAGGCTGATCGACAGGAAGGCGGTCGAGACCGCCTTTCAGCCGATCATTGACTCACTGGTCAACCTGATCCGGCTGATCCCACAGGGAAATGACGACCAGGAGCTCAACGCCGGGGTCAACACGGCCTACTTCCTGATGTCCGGGACGGAACTTCTCGCCGAGGAGCAGGCACTCATCCACGGCCTGTTTACCCGCAACGGGAACCAGGTCTTCACGGCAGACGACTATCGCGAGTTCCTGTCGGCCGAGACCCAGCGGGGCCGCCAGCGCAACGATCTCGAGAACGCCGCTCTACCGAACCAGCTCGCGGTCTACGAACCGACGATCGACACCGAGACCAACGGGGACATCCGCAACACCCAGAATTACGTCGAAGAAATTCTGAATGCGCCCATCGGTCAGCCGCTGACCGCGCTGGAAGCCGAGAAATGGGACCAGGCGACCCAGCGGACCATCGACACCGGCACGGAAGCCGTTGACAAGCTCCTGGGTCTCGTCGACGCCCGCGCGGGCACCCTGCGGGGCAACATCCAGCGCCACGCGCTGCTGTCCGGTCTGCTGATTGTGCTCATCCTGGCCCTCGCCCTGCTCGCCGCACTGATCGTCGCGCGATCGCTGGTCCGCCCCCTGCTGGCGCTGCGGACTGCCGCGCTGGACGTCGCCGACCATCGGCTTCCCGAGGCCGTCCGTCGGTTGCGCGATTCCACCGAGCTGGACATCGACGACTCGATCGAACCGATCGGTATCGACACCGACGAGGAGGTCGGTGAAGTCGCGCGGGCTTTCGACGAGGTTCACCGGGAGGCGATCCGGCTGGCCTCCGAACAGGCGTCGCTGCGGAACAACGTCAACGCGATGTTCGTGAACCTCTCTCGGCGCAGTCAGGGACTGGTCGAACGGCAGCTGCGTCTCATCGACGAGCTGGAGAACCGCGAGCAGGATCCGGACCAGTTGTCCAACCTGTTCAAGCTGGATCACCTCGCCACTCGTATGCGGCGGAACAACGAAAGCCTGCTCGTCCTCGCCGGCACGGACACCGCTCGGCGCTGGACACACCCCGTCCCACTGAACGAGGTCGTACTGGCGGCCATCTCCGAGGTGGAGCAGTACACCCGGGTCAAGCAGACCTCGGCCGCCGCGGTGTCCATCGCCGGCAACGGTGTCAGCGACGTCGTCCATCTGGTCGCCGAGCTCCTCGAGAACGCCACCTCGTACTCGCCGCCGGCCACCAGCGTCCTCGTCACCAGCCGCTCGCTCGGTCCGGGGGCCGGGGCGATGATCGAGATCGAGGACCAGGGCATCGGCATGCCGGCCAAGGAACTCGAACGGGTCAACGACCGACTGGCGAACCCGCCGGTGGTCGACGTGTCGGTGTCACGGACCATGGGCCTGTTCGCGGTCGGTCGGCTGGCCAGCCGCCACGGCATTCACGTCCAGCTGCGTGAGTCCGCCTCCGGAGGTATCACCGCTGTCGTCCGGCTGCCCGCCAAGCTGGTGACCGGAGACGGCGGGGCCGGCACGGGACCGGCCCGGCCCGCCGCGCCGGCGTTGGGAACCCGCGTCGGCGACTCGCCGGCCATCCCCGGTTCCCCGACCGGACCGCATGCACCGCAGCGGCCGGAACGCACCGGCTCGGGAACTCCCGAACCGGTGGACGGCAGGGTCGCGTCAACGAACGGCACCGGGGCCAACGGGCACCGGACCGCGAGTGAATCCGACGGACCAGAAAGCCTCTTCGACGACTCCAGTGGGCCCCGGCGGTTCCCCAGCACCGGGCCGTTCCCTCTCACCGGGCCGTTCCCTCTCACCGGGCCGCTGGCCGCCGCCCAGCTCGGATCCGACCGGACGGGTTCGCCGCCCACCACGGATGATCGCGACTTCGGGCCGGACGACTTCGCTCCCGGCCTCGACGGCGACACCGAGCGCGGCAGCGAGACGGATGGCATCAGCGCCGCTCCGCCGACCCTGCCGCACGATCTACTCGGGCGGGGAGGAAACGACGAGGACCACCCGGTCCCGGGAGCCCGGGAGCGGCCCGGCTCCAGTGGGCAGGACGATCCCCGTGACCCACGGGGGCTCGACGGCCGGGGGCTCGACCTCGATGCCCTTCGCGGCCGCGGCGGCACCGCGCCCGGTGGCCGGCTCGAACCGCCCCCCGACGTCGTACCGGACACCCAGACCATCGACCGGCGCGGATTCGGACGACGGGACGATCCGGTCACGGACGAGACGAGACCGGTGTCGTTCGGGGACAACCGCTGGGGGACCAAACCACGTCCCGGCGGCGCCACCGGGCCCGCTCGGACCGGGCAGCCCGACACCGCCCCGACACCGCCTGCCCCGACACCGCCTGCCCCGACACCGCCCGGCCAGACCCGGCCCGATGCCGGTGAGCGGCCCCGGTCGGCCGAGGAGCCGCCCCTCGGGGCCGGCAGCGTGTTCGCCCGCTCCGAGAACCGGCCCGTTCCGCAGGAACGATCGGAGTCCACGGCGTCCACCGGTCCCCGCGACCGGCCGGCGTCGGCGCTCGCGTCCCGGCAGTTGCGCGACACCGGGACGACAGAGGCGGTCTCCGGCGAGGACACCGGCGAACAGACCACGGCAGACCGGGACACCGACGGCATCGAGACGTCGCCGATCTTCGACTCCGTGTCGGCGTGGTTCCAGCGACGTTCGCCGTCCGATCGGGCGCCCGCCCAGCATTCGACGGCGGCCGCGGCGGCCCGCCCCACCGGGCCGGGTGCCGGTGGGGCGGCGCCACCGCCCCGTTCCCCGGTCCGTCCGGGGCTCGGTGGGGCCTTCGGGCAACGCGGCCCCGCCCGCTCCGGAGTCGATCCGCTCACGGCTACCCGGACACCGGCACGGGAGGAGCCCGCGACGGACGCGCCGTCAGCGGCTCCGCCCGTCCCGGCCTTCGCGGCCCAGCACCAGACGGCCCCACAGCATCAACCAGCCCCACAGCATCAACCAGCCCCGCACCATCAACCAGCCCCGCACCATCAACCAGCAGGGCAATACCAGCCAGCACAGCACCAGGCAACGCCCCAGCAGCCCCCGTCCCGGGAGAACTGGACATCTCCCGGGGACGCCGGCTGGCAGGCGGCCGAGTTGTTGCGTCAGCCGAGCACAGGCGGCGTGACGCGGTCGGGCCTACCGGTGCGAGTTCCCATGACCCATCTCGTGCCCGGCAGCGCCGAACCCGCGCCCCGCCGGCGTCCCACCGACACCTCGGCCAGATCTCCTGAGGCTGTAGGAGGCCGGCTTGCCAGCTTCTACCAGGGCGTACGGCAGGGACGTGATGTCGGAGTCGACACCGCGAGGAATCCTCGACGTGACGCGCAGGAGGAACGGTGACACCCGTGAGTTCTGAAGCCCAGAACCTCAATTGGTTGATCAACAATTTTGTCGATCGCGTCCCGGGTGTCGCCCACACCGTTGTGGTGTCCGCAGACGGCCTGCTACTCGCCGTCTCCGACGGTTTCCCCCGGGATCGCGCCGACCAGCTCGCCGCGGTGGCCTCGGGACTGGTGAGCCTGACCCAGGGCGCCGCCCGCGTCTTCGAGGCGGGTGGCGTCACCCAGACGGTCGTGGAGATGGAGCACGGCTTTCTCTTCATCATGGCAATCAGTGACGGCGCGAGCATGGCAGTGCTCGCGGCACCGTCCTGCGACATCGGTCTGGTCGGCTATGAGATGGCACTGCTGGTCAGCCGGGCGAAGGACGTCCTGACCCCGGCGTTGCGCGCCGAACTGCAGGGAACCCTTCCGCGGTGACCGGACGGCAACACAGGGAGTCAGGGTGAGTATCGATCCCGAGGGCACGCCCGGGCCGGTCGTCCGTCCGTATGCGATGACCGGCGGGCGCACTCGGTCGCGCTATGAACTCGCCATCGAGGCACTCGTCTTCACGACGCCTCTCGGCGAGGAACGAGCGATCGGCCTCAACCTGGAGCAACAGACCATCGCCGCCATGTGCCGGCAGGTGCGATCCATCGCGGAGATCGCCGCCGGCCTCCGGGTGCCCCTCGGGGTGGCCCGCGTGCTGGTAGGCGATATGGCGGACGAAGGCTTCGTCCGCGTCCACCAGCAGCCTGACCGCGACGAGGCACCGGATCTCGCGTTGCTCGAAAGGGTTCTCAGTGGCCTTCGAAAGCTCTGACAACAGGCGGGTCAACTCCGCCGTCGCCACGACCTCGGTGAAGATCGTGGTAGCGGGCGGATTCGGCGCCGGGAAAACCACATTCGTGGGTTCGGTGTCCGAGATCGTCCCGCTGCGCACCGAGGCCGTCATGACCGAGGCGGGAGCCCACATCGACGACCTCACCCACCTGATGGACAAGACCACCACCACGGTCGCCATGGACTTCGGCCGAGTCTCGCTGGACGAAGATCTGATCCTGTATCTGTTCGGCACCCCCGGGCAGTACCGCTTCTGGTTCATGTGGGACGACATCGTGCGGGGAGCCATCGGTGCGATCGTGCTCGCCGACACCCGCCGACTGGCCGATTGCTTCGCCGCGGTCGACTACTTCGAGCAGCGGCAGTTGCCCTTCGTGATTGGCGTCAACTGCTTCGACGGGATCCTGCGGCACTCGATCGAGGACGTCCGGGAAGCACTGCAGGTCAGCCCGGCCGTTCCCGTCATCACCTGCGACGCCCGCAACCGCGACTCCACCAAGAGTGCGCTGATCGCGGTGGTCGAGCACACGATGTCGCGGGCGACCGCAGGGACCTGAGGTGATCCGCCCCGGGGCAGCCGGTGCCAGTCGCCCCGGACAAGCGAGCCGACCCGAGCTCAGACGGGCGGGGGAAGCTTGCGGAGTTCGGCATCCAGCGGGACCTTGGTGTTACCCGCATTGTTGACAATCTTGAGGTCGAAATCGTTCGCCTGCTGGTTCTGGTTCCACTGACCACCGACGAGGGCGATGCGAGCCACGTTCTTCGGGACGTTGGGCTGAGCTCCGAACGCCACAGGTCCGACGATGGTCTGGGCGTCGACGTCGCGGATGGCCGTGGCGACGGCTTCCCGGTTGTCGAGGGAGTCGACGTTGCTCAGCGCCTTGACGGCGACCTCGAACAGGGCGTACGAGAATCCAAGGATCTGGGTCCACCCTTGGCCGCGGGCGCTGGTGAAGTCGTTGGCCAGCTCCAGGGACGTCTTGTTCGTCAGCGAGCTGCGGAAGGGATGCGCCGGTGACCACGCCACCTCGGTGGTAAGACCGTCACCACCGGTACCGAGGCCACGCACATCCTCCTGGAAGTAGATCGCCTTGGAGATCGTCAGGGCGTTCGGCGAGTAACCGAAGGTCCTGGTCTCCTTCCGGAAGGTGGCGAAGTCCGCGGCCCGGGACACGCCGACGACGGCCTGCACCCCGTTCTTCTCGAATTCATCGATATAGGTCTTGAATGAGGGCGCCCCGCTTGCGTAGCCGGCGGGCATCGGCGACGTCAGCCGGAGATTGTTGTAATTGCGGATGGTGGGAATTCCGAAGTCCGGGTTGGCGAAGGCGCGGCCGTCGTCGTCGTCCGGATACATGAGCCCCACCTTGGTGATCCCCAGCTGGCTCCACATCGCGACGTAGGTCGCCACCAGGTCCTCCATGCCCCAGAAAAAGTGGTAGGTCCAGCGGAAGGGCATGTCGACGTTGCCGCCCCGGCCATTCCACCAGGCCTGCCACGGGGCGATCGTGGAGATACAGGGAACCTGGTTGATCTCGCACTGGTCCGCGACGGGAACGGCGGTGTCGGAGGTGCCACCGACCAGCACGACGTCGACCTTGTCCTTGAAGATCAGGTCGGTTGTCGCGATCCCGGCGCCATGGCGGTCCGACTCGGAGTCCCGGACGAAGATCTCGACGGGATAGGTGCGGTTCCCCACCTTCACGCCATCGGCCAAGATCGTGCGCATCGTCTGCACCACATACGAGTCGACCACGCTGTGGCTGCGGAACGCCCCCGTCCGGGACGTCACATAGCCGAGACGTACCTTGCGCGCCGCGCTGGCCGAGGAGGATGAGCCCCCACACGCGGCCAACAGCCCGGCGGCCGGTGCCGCGACCGCCGCGGTCCCGGCCCAGCGAAGCAGACCACGCCGGTTAACGGTCCGTCGGCCGCTCTCCCGGGGAGCGGGGACGCCCCCGTCCGCACCGCCAGCCACATCCGTCCTGCCAGCGGCGGCACACCGTCCGCCACCCTCACCACGGTCAGACCTGAGCATGGCACCTGATCCTGCCCCATGCCATCCTGAATCCGACAACGGGGGTCGGAACTCGGCAGATCCCGGGCTACCAGAGGCGCCTTAGATCCGACATATCGGTGTTTCACTTACCGTCAGCGTGGGGATGGATCTCCTCAGTTCACCCCGCAGTATCGGTGCGGTGCACTGCCACTCGCGGTGAGTTCCAGCGTGCCCTGCGCCTTGTCGCGGATTCCGGCCCCGGGCTTGGCGATGTGCACCCCCGAAAGATCCTTCAGTGGCCCGCTGGTGAACTTCACGTTGCCAATCACATTCCCGCCGTCGT
This sequence comes from Frankia sp. CeCAU1, assembly GCF_977971845.1. Classification (NCBI taxonomy): domain Bacteria; kingdom Bacillati; phylum Actinomycetota; class Actinomycetes; order Frankiales; family Frankiaceae; genus Frankia; species Frankia sp. CeCAU1. The sequence goes on from NZ_CDWWXA010000003.1 coordinate 14,834, forward strand.
TACCGGCCACCGGCGTGATCGTGTACTGACCGGCGGTGCCGTCCCAGCTGTAGGCACCGGCGGTCCGTTCGACCACGAGCACACCGACGACATTGTCGGACAGCTTCAGGGGATTCGTCCCGGTAACCAGCCGGCATTCCCAACTGCCATCAATCATGGCCTTGCCATTGATCGCGTCCGGGCTGGTCGTGGTGGGCGTCGGCGAGCCACTGGGGGGAGCCGGCGAAACCGACGGCGCGCTCTTGCCGCCGCCATCGCCGCGCAGGAGTGCATAGCCGCCGACCGCGAGCAACGCGAGGACCAACGCAACGGCCAAAGGACCGATCCAATCCTGACGAAGCCAGGCGAGGCGATCCTCGCCGGAGAAGTCCTCGCCCTCCGGCTCATCCCGGGCATCCCCCTGTTCCCGCGGCCCCACCGCGCGGGCATCACGTCCGTAGGCCCGCCGCCCGGGCCTGGAATGGCCGCCGACCCCGGCGCCCTCCTCATGCCGGCCAGCATGTCCACGGCTCCTGGCGCCGGTTCCGCCCGCGCGACCGGCCCGGTCCGCGGTGCCACGCCGGCGCTCGCCGGCGCTCGCCGCACTCCGCTCACCCGATCGCGTCGATCCGGATGACCGGATGGGCTGGGGAGCCGAGACCGGCTGGAGACTGTTGGTGTCGGTCACCGGATTCGGGGTGCGGCGGCGGTCGGCAGGCACACTGCGACCACTCGGTTTGCGCACCGACCGGGAGGGCTGCCAGCCGCTGTCGTCACCCGGCACGGCGCCGGCACCTCTGGCCTTTCCCGATCCCCGCCGGGGCACCAGGGACGTCCTCTCCGAGGGAGACTCGGGTCGGCGCCCCACCGGCGACAACGGAGTTCCGACCAGGCCACGCGCACCGGTCCCGGCCGGCGACGCGGAGGCGTCTGGCCGGTACAGCGGACGAGCGGTCGTCATCGTCTCCTCGACCCGAGGTACAGCCAGGTCGCCGGGCCGGCCGCTGGCCCGCGACGCATCGGCGTCGACCTCGGCAGCCGCCCGCCGCTCCGGGGCCGCGAGCGCCCGGCCGCGGGCCGGAGCGGACGGCCCGTTCTGGCCGGACGGCCCGTTCTGGCCGGACAGCCGGTCGGTCGGACCGGCCAACGAGTCCCTTGGTCCAGACACCCGATTCGCCGGCACCCGCCAGTCGCTCCCCGTCGCGGCCTCCACCGGCGATCGTCGCCGGGCCACCGGGAGCGGTCCGGAGAGCGGGTCCTGGCGGCCGGGGACCAGTCCGGCGATCCCGTTGGGCCCGTTGGGCCCGTTGGGCGGGAGAGAACGGACGGCATCTCCGGTGCCGGGCAGGGGAGTCCGCCAGCCTGCAAGATCCGCTCCGCCGTCGCGGGGGTCCCGCGGACGATCCTGGCGGGAGCGCAGACGGTCCTGGCGGAAGTGTGGGGGCAGGCCCCCGGTGGCCGGACCCTGCCGGCCGACGATGAGGTCGGCGGATGCGAGGAACGCGCCGTTCCCGCCGGCGGCCTTACCCACGGGAAGGCCGTTGAGGCCCCCGGCGCCGTTGACCCCGGAACCGCCGTTCGGGCCCCTTCTTCCCGGACCTGGGTCCCTGCCGGGACGACTCGACGCCGATCCCGGCAGATAGGCTTCCGCGCCCCCGAATCCGCGGGGCGGAGTTGATGAGGTCGCGCCCGGACCAGCGGATCCGCCGCTACCGGGACGGACCTCGCCGGCCTCCCGGTTCGGGGCGCCCGGGCCCGCTGCGGGCGTGCCCACACCGGGCAGTTGAACACGGGGCGAGCTGTGCCCGTTCCAGGGATCCGTCGAGGAGTATGCGGTTTGGGGCCCGGCATCGGACGGCGGCGCGGCGGCGGTCACGCCAAAGCTCCCGGGCACCACCGGAAAGGCCGGGCCGGTGACCCGGCTCGGGGTGCCCGGCTGGCCCGGAACTCCCCTGAGGTCCGCCGGCGGCGTGGGAACGGCCCGGGACGGCAGCGCAGGAACCGGTCGGGCGGAGATCGGAAACCCACCGGTGAACGGGTCCGCGGAAGCCCCACCCCCCGGTCTCGTCCCGGAGGTGGTTCCCGCCGCCCCGCCGGCCCGTGGGGAACGGCCCATGTGCACCGGTCCCGACGGCGGACCGGTCGGGACCGGGTAGGCCTCCTGACCGGGTCCGCCCACCTGCAGGTCGGACGGCGTCGTAGCCGTCCTGGACACCGCGGACGGTGGCGGGAAGGCCGAGGGGAGGTAGGACGTCGGCCGGGACGCAGCCGGCGGCGGACCGGCGGAAACCCGAGGACCCCTGGGAACAGGAGGAGCAGGAGAAGCCACCGGAGCGGCGGATGACCCCGCCGGGGTGGACGGGCCCGCGGGAGCGGGGGGGGTCACCGAGATGCCCGGCGGGCGTCCACCGGCGGGTCCCGGCGCCGGACCGTCCCAGGTGGTGGTCACGTCGAAGGGATCGGCGGGACGCGCACCGCCGCCTGCCGGCGGCATGGCTGGTCGCGGTCCCGGCGCAGGCTCACGCCGGGACCAGGGGTTTGGATCCCAGGATGCGGGCGCGGGCTCACGGGAGACAGGACGGGCTGCCTGCTCGCCCACCCGCTCCACCGCGAAGAAATCGTCGTCACGACGGGAGGCAGCCGGGCGCCCCGTGGCACCGTTGCGGTCGGTGTCATAGTTCGTCACAGAACTATCACCCGCCTCCGGGTGCGGGCGCCGGGCGTCGGCGACGTTATCCCAGCTTCAGGCATCATGGCCGCTGAACCGCTGTATTTGATCATAGGGCGGCATCTCCTGCCCCCCCTGGTCAGCACGATGCGGGCAGTCATCGTGTGGACGTGCGTCGGGTAAATGTGTGATCTGGTCACGCCGCCGGGTCCCCCGCCCAGCCGGACGAATGCACGTGGAGCAGCCTCGCTCCGGGAGGGGCGGTCTCGGGATGTGTCCCAGAGAGTCGCACCGCCATGACCGCCCACCGATGCGCGAAGGACGTCCTATCACATCACCGACGAAAAAGCAATAGCACTCTCGTCCGTCGTCCCGTAGCTCATCCAGGCATCTGACAATAGTTCTATCAGTCCACTGTACACTGGTATTCGTCATCGCTTGTCACGGCAGGCGGCATAGATCTCCCGCACGATGCGCTGCGACGACTCGGACTGGACGTTGTCACTGAACCGCTGGTACTCCTCCTGGGTGTAGCCGGCTTCCAACTTCTCCAGCGTGCAGGTGCAATAGCCTTCGTTACCGTTGCTGACGTCAAGGCACGAGCTGAGATATGCCTGACGGACCTCCGGGGAGTAACGGCCCTTCTCCGCCGCGGCCGGGCCGGTCGCGGTCCCGGAGTCCGATCCACCGCCGCCGAGGGCGAGGAATCCGATGACGCCGAGCCCGAGGCAGACGAGAACGACGGCGGCGCCGATCAGCAACGGCGGACGGTCGCGCACGCGCTGGACGAACGCGGTGACCCGTGCCGGCAGCCCGCCGGCCTCGTCGCGCCGAGCCGTCGCCCCGCGCCGAGCCGTCGCCCCGCGCCGAGCCGTCGCCCCGCGCCGGGAGATGGGCCCGGACGGTGCCCATCCACTGTCGTGCTCGTCGAACGACCCGGCGTACGGCCCCGGCTCGTCGTCCGGATCGTCGTCCCACCGCGATGTGCCGTCCGCCGCACCGCCGGCGGACGGGGCGTACGTCGCCGCCAGGCCCCCGACACGCCGGATCTCGCCGGTCGAGTCGCCGTCGCCCCAGGTCGTCTGCGCCGCGGCCGGCCCGGCGGACGCAGCCACCGGATCGGCGGGATCCGCCGCACCCGCGCGGCGGGCCGGACCGGTCAGATCGCCCCACTCCGACGGCCCGTGCGGTGCAATGACGTCCGCGGCCGGTTCCCCCCACTGGCCGCGCTGGCCGGTGGGGCCGTAGGGTGCCAGCCCCCGCGCGTCCGGCTCTGACGGCGTGGCCACCACCCCGCCCATGGTGCGGGGTGGATCGGTGAGCGCCCCGCCCCAACTCGGCGTTGCCGGAGCCGCTTCCACGGCACCGGGCCCGGCACCGGGCCCGGCACCGGGCGACGAGCCGGCAGCACCGGGCCGCCCACCAAACGAACCGCCCTGCGTTCCTACCTCGGACCCGGCCCGACCGGACCCGGGCTTCCCGGCCGGACCGGCACCGAAGGCGGGCCCACCGGGATGGTTGCCGAATCGCGCCGAGGCCGACGAACCAGCCGGCGGCGCTGCCGATGACGGCTGCCAGGTCTGGGCAGCCTCGTCCCAGACGTAGGCACCGTCGTCGCTGACCCAACGGCCGTGCTCGTCGAGGCGCATCTGTCGTCCTTCATGCCGGAGACGGACCGCTTCCAGGGTGCCATGTCGGGTAAGAGGCCGGATCGACCGGGTACCGCCGGTGGTGACACACCATGGGCACATCCGTCGAGCTCGCGCATCAGCGAGCGACACCTCACGCGACGGCTACCGCCTCGCGGGACGCCCGACGACCACGCATGACGTGCATCGTCGGTCACGGACCGGCGGTCACCATGATCTCCGCCTTCTGGAACTCCTTCAAAGTTGCGTATCCCGTCGTCGCCATTGCCGTACGCAGACCGCCGGCCAGGTTGAGGACACCTGTTCTGGTCGCCGTGCCCGGACCGGTCACGATCTGCGCGAGCGTCCCGGTCGGGGTCACCGGCGACCAGCGTCCCCGCGGCAGGTCGGAGTGCAGCACGTCCATCGGCCAGACCCCGCCCTGGCCCGGGGCCTCCCGTGCGGCCGCGAGCGCCGCGTCCACCATGACCGCGTCCGCGCCGCAGGCCACCGCCTTCGCGACGTCGCCGCCAGTCCGAAGATCACCATGCACGACGACGTGGACGTAGCGGCCGCCCGACTCGTCGAGATAACGCATGCGCGCACCGGCCGCATCCGCGATCGCGGTGGCGAGCGGCACGCCGACCCCGAGCTCGTCCCGGGTGCGGTCACCGAAGCCGGACCCGACGCCCACGATGACACCGGCCGCCCCGGTGCGCATGAGGTGCAGTGCGGTGGAGAACGACGCGCACCCGCCGACCAGCACCGGGATGTCCAGCTGGCCGATGAACCGTTTGAGGTTGAGCGGCTCGCTGCGGCGGGACTGATGCTCCGCCGAGACCGCCGTACCGTGGATGACGAGCAGATCGATCCCGGCGGCCAGCACGTGCGGGCACAGGGCCTTGACCTTCTGCGGACGCAGCGCCGCGGCCACGACCACCCCCGCGTCCCGAAGCTCGGTGAGACGCTGCGCGATCAGCCCCGGCTGGACCGGCGCGGAGTACAACGCACGCAGCCGCTCGGTCGCCGCGTCCGGGCCCTGGGCGGCCCCGATCTTGCTGAGCTCGGCGATGTGGTTCTCCGGCTCCTCGTACCGGGTCCATAGCCCCTCGATGTGCAGAACACCGAGACCACCGAGCCGGCCGAGCGCGATCACCGACGCGGGTGAGGTCACCGCGTCGGCCGGAGCGGCCACCAGCGGCAGGTCGAACCGGTAGGCGTCGATCTCCCAGGCGAGCGAGACGTCCGCCGGGTCACGGGTCCGACGGGACGGAATGATGCCGACGGCGTCGAGACCATACGCGATCCGCGCGCTCTTGCCGATGCCGATCTCGACCTCTGCCACTGCTGGCGCCTCCTGATTGGGCCGGCGGGCTCGTGCCGACCGGAAAACTGACGTATCTGCTCCACGACTGACCGAACATCCCGGTGACCATCCGATCGGGTGGCCACCGGCTCGTCCCACCCTGCCGAGGTGACCGCGCCCGAGACACGGCGGCCGTCACCGGCCTGGGGACGGCCCGGCGACGGCCTGGTCGGTCGCGCGACGCGACGGCGTCAGCGCGCGGAGTTGTAGTTCGGCGCCTCGACGGTCATCTGGATGTCGTGGGGGTGGCTCTCGATCAGCCCCGCCGAGGTAATACGGATCAGCTGCGCCTCGTCCTGCATCCGCCGGATGGTGGGCGAGCCGGTGTAGCCCATCGCCGCCCGCAGACCGCCGACCAGCTGATGGGCCACGGCCGCCAGCGGACCCCGGTAGGGCACCTGGCCCTCGACGCCCTCGGGAACCAGCTTGTCATCGGAGAGCACGTCGTCCTGGAAGTACCGATCCTTCGAGTACGACCGCGCGCCGCCGCGGCTACGCATGGCGCCGAGTGAGCCCATACCCCGGTAAGCCTTGTACTGCTTGCCGTTGATGAAGATCAACTCTCCCGGGCTCTCGTCGACACCAGCCAGCAGGCTGCCCAGCATGACCGTGTCGGCGCCGACGGCGATGGCCTTCGCGATGTCACCCGAGTACTGCAGGCCGCCGTCGCCGATCACCGGCACACCGTGCTCCCGGGCGATGCGCGATGCCTCGTAGATGGCCGTGACCTGGGGGACGCCGACGCCGCTCACCACCCGGGTGGTACAGATCGAGCCGGGTCCGACCCCGACCTTGATGGCGTCCGCCCCGGCCGCGATCAGCGCCGCCGCGCCGGCCCCGGTCGCCACGTTGCCACCGATCACGTCGAGCGGCCGGCCGTCCACCCCGGTCGGCATGTCGGTCTTGATCCGGCGCACCACGTCGGGCACGGCTCGATGATGCCCGTGCGCGGTGTCCACGACGAGGAAGTCGACCCCGGCTGCGACGAGGACCTGGGCGCGCTTGTAGGCATCCTCCCCCACGCCGACGGCGGCGCCGACCATCAGCCGGCCGTCGGTGTCCTTGGTGGCGTGCGGGTACTGCTCCCGTTTGGTGAAGTCCTTGACGGTGATCAGACCGCGCAACCGGTCACGCTCGTCCACGATCGGCAGCTTCTCGACCTTGTGGCGGCGGAGCAGGGCGAGCGCGTCCTCCGGCGAGACGCCCACCGGTGCGGTGATCAGCGGCATCGGGGTCATGACGTCCTGCACTCGACGCGAGTAGTCCCGCTCGAAGCGGATGTCCCGGTTCGTCACGATGCCGACCAGCCGGCCGTCGGATTCCGTCACCGGGACACCCGAGATCCGGTACCGCGCCATGAGGACGTTCGCGTCCTCCAGGGTGGCGCCGGGCCCGCAGGTCACCGGCGCGGTGATCATCCCGGACTCGGAACGCTTCACCATGTCGACCTGCTGCGCCTGTTCGTCGATCGAGAGGTTGCGGTGCAACACCCCGACACCGCCCTGGCGCGCCATCGCGATGGCCATGCGGGCCTCGGTCACCGTGTCCATGGCCGACGACACCAACGGCACGGCGAGACCGATGTTCCGCGACAGGCGGGTCGTCGTGTCCGCCTCCGCCGGTACCAGATCGGAGGCAGCCGGAAGCAGCAGCACGTCGTCGAAGGTCAGCCCGAGCATCGCCAGCTTCGGCGGTACCGCGGCGGCCTCGGCTCCCAGCAGGTCGGGACGCACGCCGACGTGGGTGCCCACCCCGGCCGGCAACGTGAAATCGGTGGCGAGGGGACCGTTCATGGCACCTTCCATTCCGCGTTGACCGAGGCCGCGGACCCAGAGCGACGCCGCGGCACGAGCCCGCCCGCCGTCTTGGAGTGACGGGCCACGCGCAACGGCGGAAAATTCTACCTACTACCAGAACCGGGTTACCAGAACTGGGCTACCAGAATCGGGCACCGAGCGGCGGCACGGACTCCATCGTAGAGGTCACCGGCACCTGTCGGCGGTTCCGGCGTGACCGACATCGCCATGGATGACATCTTCCTATACCACAGCGCCGTCCAACCTGCCTGATCCGGACCCGCGCGCCCGGCAGAACAGCGGACCGACCACGACGGACCATGTCCAGAGGGCCGCACATCGGTGCCGAGACTCCGGATCGGGACCACTAAGCAGTCCGGGCAAGCGTAGCGTGGTCGTCGTGAGCGACGAGCCTGTCGACCCCTTCGCGGGCGACCCCGAGGATCCGGCTGTCGAGCTCGCGCGCCTCGACTCCGTTGACGACCTCGACCTGCTCGAACCGCTGTCCTTGCACGAGCGGGAGGAAGTCCTCGCCGAGCTGGGGGACCTCGACGTCTTCCGCACGCTGCTCGAGCCGCGCGGCTACCGCGGCCTTGTCGTCGACTGCGAGGGCTGCGCCGAGCCCCACTTCTTCGACTGGGACCTGCTGGTCGGCAACCTGCGCAACCTTCTCAACGAGGGGCGGACAAGAGTCCACGAGCCGGCGTTCGCGCCGGACCCGTCGTGCTACGTCAGCTGGGAGTACGCCCGCGGCTTCGCCGACGGGATCTACGAGGCGTCCGCCGCCTCGGAGGCGGACTCGCGCTGAGGCGGCCCCGCGTCGCCGCCTGGCCGGACACCCGGCCGGGTAGATCCCGCGTGCCGGGGATGACCCCGGCCGGGGTGGATGCCGCGCGCCGGCAGAGCGCGGCCGGCGGTGGCCACGCTAATTCCCGCTCAGGCCGTGTGACCAGCCGACCACCGGGGTAGGCGTTCGACCGTCAACAGAAGTTCCGCCGGACCTGCGGATCCGGCGCGGTCGGTCGGCCATGACGGAACACGGCGCCGGCCGGGAGTCCCGCGGCCGACTCGGACCCTGATCCGCCTGAGATCCCTGGACATCCAGGGACTTCCCGACCGTGTAGCGGCCGGGCGGAACGACCCGTGACGCAGGCTCACCCGGGTGAAATTTCAAGATCATCCAGAGGGTGGCCCAGTACTACGGTGAAGCGGCGGCGCTTGCCGCTCAGGTCGAAAGGGGGCTCAGACCGATGACCGACGTCCGACGACTTCCAGGCCCCGGCGCGGAAAAGTGGGAATGGCAGCTGCACGGGGCGTGCCGTGGTGAGAGCACGGAGCTCTTCTTCCACCCGGAGGGCGAACGGGGGCCGGCCAGAGCCGCCCGTGAGGCCGCGGCCAAGGCAGTCTGCGCCCGCTGCCCGGTCATCCGCGACTGCGGTGAGTACGCGCTGACCGCCCGGGAGCCCTATGGCGTATGGGGCGGGCTGAGCGAGTCCGAACGGGATGCGATCCTCACCGGCCGCTCCCGGCGGGGGGCCGCGAGACGTACCCCGGCCCGCCCCGGACTCGCACCGGCCTGCTGAAGGAGGGCCGCCGGGTGCCGATAGGCGGACGGGTCGGGATATCCGGTCCTGGTCTCCTGGATCACCCACGACGGGTGAGTGACCCGGCAGCGACCCAACGCGCCGACGGCCCAACGCGCCGGAGCCCGGTCGATCCTCGAGGACCGACCGGGCTCCGGACGTACCGGGGCCCGGGGACCGGGCCGCACCCGGCGGGGCCCCACGACGCCAATCCGGTCAGAAACCCGGACCCTGCGGGTGGCTGTGCCCGTGGCCGTGGCCGTGGCCGTCCTGGGGAGCGGGCTCCGCCGGCTTCTCGACGACCAGGCCCTCGGTGGTGATGAGCAGAGCCGCGATCGAGGCGGCGTTCGCCACCGCCGACCGGGTGACCTTGACCGGGTCGATGACGCCGGCCGCGATCAGATCGGTGTACTCGCCGGTGGCCGCGTTGTACCCACGACCCGGCTCGAGCTCCTTGACCTTGGAGACGATGACCGCGCCCTCCAGGCCAGCGTTGCGCGCGATCCACGACAGCGGGGCGTCGAGCGCGCGGCGCACGATCCGCACCCCGGCGAGCTCGTCCCCGGTGCGACCGAGCCCGTCATCGAGCACGGACGCCACGTGGGTGAGCGCGGAACCGCCGCCGGCGATGATGCCCTCCTCGATGGCCGCGCGGGTAGCCGACACGGCGTCTTCGAGGCGGTGCTTCTTCTCCTTGAGCTCCACCTCGGTGGCGGCGCCGACGCGGATGACCGCGACCCCACCGGAGAGCTTGGCCAACCGCTCCTGCAGCTTCTCGCGGTCCCAGTCGGAGTCGCTGACCTCGATCTCCTGCTTGAGCTGACGCACCCGATCGGCGATCGAGGAGGCCTCGCCAACCCCGTCAACGATGGTGGTGTTGTCCTTGTCCACCACGACCCGCCGGGCCCGGCCCAGGTCGGCCAACGTCACCGCGTCGAGGGAGAGACCGACCTCCGAGGCCACCACCTGGCCGCCGGTGAGCACGGCGATGTCCTGCAGCAGTGCCTTGCGGCGGTCCCCGAACCCGGGAGCCTTGACCGCGACGACCTGGAAGGTCTTGCGGATCGAGTTCACCACCAGGGTGGACAGGGCCTCGCCCTCGACCTCCTCGGCGATGATCAGTAGCGGCTTGCGCTCCTGGACGACCTGCTCCAGCACGGGCAGGATCTCGTTCAGCGCCGAGATCCTGCCCGGGTAGAGCAGGACGTAGGCGTCCTCGAGCACGGCCTCCTGGGCCTCGGCGTCCGTGACGAAGTACGGCGAGATGTAGCCCTTGTCGAACTGCATGCCCTCGGTCAGTTCAAGGTCCAGCCCGAGGGTCTGGCTCTCCTCGACCGTGATGACGCCGTCCTTGCCGATCTTGTCGATCGCCTCGGCGATCAGTTCCCCGACCTGCGTGTCCTGAGCGGAGATGGCGGCGACCTGGGCGATGGTCTCCTTCGAGTTGACCTCGATGGCCTGCTTCAGCAGGGCCGCGGAGACGGCCTCGACGGCGGCCTCGATGCCCAGCTTCAGCGTCAGTGGGGCGGCCCCCGCGGTCACCTGCTTGAGACCGAAGCGCACCATCTCCTGGGCTAGCACGGTCGCCGTCGTGGTGCCGTCGCCAGCCACGTCGTTGGTCTTGGTGGCGACTTCCTTCGCGAGCTGGGCGCCCAGGTTCTCGTAGGGGTCCTCCAGCTCGATCTCGCGCGCGATCGTCACCCCGTCATTGGTGATCGTCGCGGCGCCGTAGTGCTTGTCGATGACGACGTTGCGACCACGCGGGCCGATCGTCACCTTGACCGCGTTGGCCAGGGCGTTCACCCCGTGCTCGAGCGCGCGGCGGGCGTCCTCGTTGAACGTCAGAATCTTCGGCATACCTGGTTGTCCTCCCGACACCGAACACCGGTGAAAAACAGCAGGAGCGCGCCCCGCCGGCGAGCCCGGCGGAAACCGGGCGGCCGCCAGCGGGACGCGCCCCTTGGTGCTACCGGCGAGCGACCTACTTCTCGATGATCGCGAGGACGTCGCGAGCGGAGAGCACGAGGTACTCCTCGCCCGAGTACTTGACCTCGGTGCCGCCGTACTTGCTGTAAAGCACCACGTCGCCGACCTTGACGTCGAGCGGGACGCGCTTGCCGTCCTCGAACCGACCCGGGCCGACCGCGAGAACGATGCCCTCCTGGGGCTTCTCCTTCGCCGTGTCCGGAATCACGATCCCGGACGCGGTGGTCTGCTCCGCATCGGAGGGCTGCACGACGATGCGGTCCTCGAGCGGCTTGATAGCAACCTTGGTGGCGGTCGTCACGATCGACCTCCCCCTTCCTGCGCTGGATGAGAGAGCGACCCTGGCGGCCTGCCGTCGCGGGTGAACAGGCGCCTGTTGTCGCTGGCACTCTCACGTGCCGAGTGCCAACTTAGCACCCGCGCCGCAGACGTCAACCAAGACGGTCGGATCTGTCAAGACGGCGGGAATTCGGGTCGTCCCGAGCGGGCCTGGCCAAGGCCCGGCTCTCCTTCGCGACGGCCCGTTCCCGCCGGTCGGCGCCCGGCGCCAGGAGGCCCCATGAGCACATGAGCACCCTGGGATATGGGAAGCACCATGAGGACATGGGGGCACCATGAGGACATGGGGGCACCATGAGGACATGATCTGGATGTGGGAGGCCAAGGCGGCGCCCGGCCGGGCGAGCGGCCTGCGGGACTGGGCGATCGATGCGCTCGCGGGGCGGGACGGCGAGGTCTACGTCAGCAGCCAACGGGGCGAGGATCTCGTCGTCATCATGCTGCGGACGCCGCCCGATGCGGGCATGTCCGCACAGACCACCGGGGACACCCGCTGTCCGCTGCCGAAGCCACCGGCCGAGCTGGCGAACGGCGATCCGCATACCTGGCAGTTCGAGCAGGTACACCCGCCGCACTGATCGGCCGGGCCCGGCACTGCCGCGTCCGGGCCGTGTCCGGCGCTGCCGCGTCCGGGCCGGGTCCGGCACCCGGCCAGGGCCGGACCACCCAGAGGCCGAACCACCCATCGGAAAGGGACCGCCAAGCGGAACAGGACTACCCGTCGGACGGGGCCGACTGACCGGGGCACGTCCCGTCCGGTGCGCACGCCATCCCAATGTCCCGCGCGTCGATCTCCCGCCTGGCGGCGTCGCAGGCGGCCGCTCCGTGCGTGGGGTCCACAGCAAGCATGTGGGCAGCGACACGCCGCAACAGATCGATGAAGGTCACCCGTTCCGCCGGAGTCAGCGGGGAGAGCACGTGCTGATCGACGAGAAGCCGATCCTCCTGGCTGGCCCGGTACAACTGGACCCCGTGCTCGGTCGCGATGATGATCCGGGCCCGCCGGTCCGCGGGATCGGGGTGCCGCTCAACCAGGCCGGCCCGCTCCAGATCATCGACCAGGCGGACCATCACCGTCCGGTCGATACCGAACCGACGGGCCACCTCGATCTGGTTGCGCGCCTCACCCTCGACCGCGGCACCGAGAACGTGCAGCCCACGCAGCCCGCCGGGCACCCGGCCGACGGCGGCGGCCGAAGCGGCCGCATAGCCGTACCGCACCTGCCCCAATAGCCAGCCGAGGTCCTTCCCCGGGCCGTCGGGGAGGCTCTCCGGCCCCGGGGGAAGCCCGGCGGCCACCGCCGCGTCGCTCACCCTAACAAGGTACAGGCCCACAGAGGAATAATCTACCGCGATATAAGTGCTTAATTAGACAATCTACTGTTAAGATGTTCCATAAATCCGATCTTCTCGTCAAAGAAGATCGATCATATTGATGATCGAATAATGATGGAGGGTTCCCCCGATGCCGCACCTGCTGCACGTCGACTCGAGCCTCGCCACCGAGAGCTCGACGTCCCGATCGATCGCCACCATCTTCGCCGAGGCCTGGCGCGAGGCACACCCAGACGGGATCATCACCTATCGTGATCTGTCTGTCACCCCTCCTCCGCACCTGGACTGGGCGACCGTGTCGGCGAGGTTCACCCCGCCCGAGCAGCTCTCGGCGGAGCAGGCCGAGGCGGTCAAGAAAGGAGAGGAGCTGATCGCCGAGGTGGAGGCGGCAGACGAGTACCTGCTGTCGGTACCGATGTACAACTACGCGGTGCCGTCGACGTTCAAGGCGTGGATCGACCAGATCATCGTCATGGGACGCACGGTGCGGCAGGCTCCGGACGACAGCGCCCTCACCGGCAAGAAGGTGACGGTGGTCACCGCCCAGGGCGGGTCCTACGGGCCAGGCACACCCAAGGAGGGCTGGGATCACCAGCAGCCCTACGTGGCACACATCCTGGCGGCACTCGGCGCCACGGACATCGAGTTCATCCGCGTCGAGATGACGCTCGCCCCGGTGAATCCGGCGCTGGCCGAGTTCATCGACCTGTTCCAGCGCTCCAAGGCGGAGGCGGCGGCCGCGGCTCGGCTACGCGCCTCCGTCTGAGCCGTCCGCCCCACCCGTCGCGCGCCCGGCCGTCCGTAGACAGGCCGGGACGCCGGCGGGATACCCGGGACGCCGGCGGGATACGAGGAGAGGACGGCTGGCCGGGCTGTACCGCCTGGTGGCGGTGGGGTCAGGCGGGTGTCAGGGCTCGACCCGAGAGGTGATGAGCAACGTCGCCTCGGCGCGGTCGAGCAGCTCCGCGTAACCAACGGTGTCGATCTTCCGGACCCGCATCACGTAGGCATCTCCACCGGAAGGCTGGTAGTAACCGCGGCGCAGCCCAATGTCGACAAAGCCAAGCCGGCTGTAGAGGGCACGGGCCGCCTGGTTGTCGGTGCGGACCTCCAGCCCACAGTTGCGGGCACCCGCCCGCCGGGCGTCGCGCAGCAGGGCGATCATCAGACGGGCGCCCACCCCCCGCCCGCGCATCCGGGGCACGACGCCGATCGTCTGGATGTAGGCGCCGTCCTCGGCGAGCGCCAGCCCCGCATAACCGACGATCGCGGACGTGTCGTGCGTCGGGACGCCCTGTGGACGCCACAGCGCCGTCAGGTACCGCCGCTGCTCGCCCTGCGCGAGTTCGGACCAGAACAGCTCGGCCGTCCACGGATCGATGTCGAATACCGTCTGCTCCAGCTCGGCGACCATCGCCACGTGCCACCAGCGCATCGGAACCAGGAGCAGATCCGGCCCATCCGGACCGGCGGGGTGTGGTCGCGGCTGCGTCAAACCGTGACCGGCTTCGGTGTGTGCGGTTCGGTCGCGTCCGGCCGCCGCAGGTAGAGCGGGACGAGGGGCTGGGGAGCACGCCCGGCCAGCACGTCGGCCCCGGCGAGACCGACGAGCAGCTCTGGCCGGGGATAGCCGTCGTCCGGCTGACCTGCGCCGGGCGCGGCCACCTCCCCGGCGGTGGCACCGGCCGTGGTACCGGCGAGTTCGGCGAAGATCTCCGGGTAGAGCACCGTTCCCGGGCCGACGACGCGGTCGACACCGAGACCGCGCAGGAACCGGACGACGTCGGCCGGACGGCCAACGGCCGGATCGCCGACCCGCACCCCGTCGCGGTAACAGGCCCAGAAGACCTCGCGCCGACGGGCATCCGTCACGACGGCGACGGAGCCGCCGGTGGCGGCACCGATGGCATCCAGCGAGCACACCCCGTGCACCGGCACGCCTAGTGCGTCGGCGAAGGCGGCGGCGGTCACCATCCCGACCCGCAAACTGGTGAACGGCCCGGGACCGGCGCCCACGACCACGGCGTCGAGATCGGTAGGGCGGGCACCCCCCTCGGCGAGCACCGCGCGCATCGACGGCGCCAGCAGCTCCCCGTGGCGACGGGCGTCGACGGTGACCATGACCGCTCGCGGCCACACGTGCACCCCGGGCGCGGCGCGCTCACCACCCGTCCCACTCACCGGCCGCGCGGGGTCGGACGACGTCAGCTCGGCGAGCGCAACCGAGCACGCTGCCGTGGATGTGTCAAGAGCCATCACCAGCACTCGTCCAGACTACGGATCGCCTCGCCGACCACGGCGGGCACCCACCCCACCACCATGGGGCCACCGATGTCACGCCGCGCGCGGCTGGTCGATGCGGGGAGTCTCAACTCACCGGCGCACGTGCGCGCAGCCGTTCGATCCAGCTGGCCCCGGACGGGACGAGGCGGACTATCCGAGTCTCCCCGACCTCGTCGGCACGTGGCCGGGAGATCACGATCTCCAGATGATCCGGCGTGAGACGTTCCGCGAGACCGGCACCCCACTCGACCACGGTGACCGAGGTGTCGACGTCGGCGTCGAGGTCGAGATCGTCGATCTCGGCGACTCCACCGAGCCGGTAGGCGTCCACGTGCACGAGGGGAATCCGCCCGTCCGGGTAGATCCGGGCAAGCACGAACGTCGGCGAGGTGACCGTTTCCCGCACGCCCAGCCCGGCCGCGATCCCCTGGGCCAGAACCGTCTTGCCCGCGCCGAGCGGGCCGGAGAGCACGAGCAGGTCCCCGGGTCGCAGCAGGGTAGCCAACCAGGCCCCGAACTCCCGCATGCGCTCCGCCGTGGACACCTCGACCGTGTTCATGCGCCTTCCGTCGTCGCCTCGTTCCGGGGCCCGCGTGGGGAGACGGAGAATGCCTCGGACCGTGCCGACCGACCTGTCTGTGCCGGCGCCGACCGACCTGTCTGTGCCGACCCCGACCGCGGGCGCGGCATGGCACGTGGCGCCGTCGCCTGCCGTGCAATCTCCCGGATGGCGGCGTTCACCACGTCCGGGCGTTCCAACATGATGGCGTGCCCGGCGCCCTCCTCGACGATGAGCTCCGCCCGGGGCAACGCCTCCGCCAGGGTACGGCTGTGGGCGAGCGGGGTCATCAGGTCAGCGTCCCCGACGATGAGCACGGTCGGGATCTCCGCCAGTCGCTCGGCCGCCGCGAGCCGATCGTGGTCGAGCAGGGTGGGCAGGAACGCCGCAATGACCGGGATCGGGGTGTCCGCGACCATGGTCTCCAGGAAGGAGACCACCGACGGCGGCAGTTCCGTCGATCCGAACCCGATGCGCCGCGTCAGCTCCCACGACAGGTCGCTGCCCCGCCGCCGGGCACGTTCGAGCAGGCTCGGCGCGTGCCGCATACCGACCGCGAAACCCGGCAGAACGCGGCGGACCACCCCGGTCACCGACGCCGGCAGCCCGAAGGTCAGCCGGGCCAGCTCACCGGCGCTGGTGGCGAGCAGGGCCACCCCGACGATGCGGTCATCGAACAGTTCCGGGTGGGTGTCGGCCAGGCCCAGCACCGTCATGCCGCCCATCGAATGGCCCACCAGGATAATCGGCCCCCGGGGGACCCGCTCGGTGATCACCCGGAAGAGGTCGTCGGCGAGTGCGTCGATGGTGCAGTTCTTGGCCTCGGACGGCCCGGAACGCCCATGCGCCCGCTGATCGTAGAAGACCATCCGGCCGAGGTCCGTCAGCGCCCGCTGCTGCAGGATCCAGGAATCGGCCGTGACGCAGAACCCGTGGACGAACACCAGCGTCACCGGGGCGTCCGACGGGCCGGTCTCCTCGATATACAGCGGAACACCGTCCCCCGCGATCACGGTGGTGACCCAGCCCCCGATCGGCCCCATCCGCGCGTCGGACGCGAGATCGGCCGTCTCACGCCGACGGCGGATCATCCGCCGCTCGGCGACCAGGCCCGCCGCAACGGCGGCGGCGGCACCAACCACCCCGAGCGATCCCGTGGCCCGAGCCGTGCGGGAACCCGCGATCGCACCCACGGTCTTCGCCATCGGCGCCACCTCTCCTCGGTGCCTCTTCTGCACCGATGATGCACCCGGCCACGCCGGCCGACGGGCCCCCGGCCGGGACGTGGGGGGGCGTCGGCCGGGACCTGGGGGGCGTCGGATGCGCGGCCGGGGAAGCTCACCGGGCCTGTGCGCGGATCCCGTGCTCAGGCGAAGCCCGGCATCGGGAAGGCTGCGGTCAGCTCGGTGACCTGCTCCCGGACCCGGGTAATGGTCACGGTGTCGCCGACCACGGCGGCCTTGACGACATCGTCGATCCAGCCGGCGAGCACCGGCATGTGACCGACCCCCAGACCGCGGGTGGTGATGGCGGCGGTTCCCAGCCGGATACCGGACGGGTCGAAGGGCCTGCGCTGGTCGAAGGGCACCGCGTTGTAGTTCAGCTCGATCCCGGCCTGGTCGAGCGCCCGGGCCGCGGGCTTGCCACCGATGTCCCTGCCGGTCAGGTCGATCAGGATCAGATGGTTGTCGGTACCGCCGGTGACCAGATCGAAGCCCCGCTCCACCAGGGCCTCGGCCAGCGCGCGGGCGTTCGCCACGACCGCGTGCGCGTAGTCGCGGAACGCGGGTGCCGCCGCCTCGCGCAGTGCGACGGCGATCGCCGCGGTGGTGTGGTTGTGCGGCCCGCCCTGCAGGCCCGGGAACACCGCCTTGTCGATCGCGGTGGCATGCTCGGCGTCGGAGAGGAGCATCGCCCCGCGCGGGCCGCGCAACGTCTTGTGCGTGGTGGTGGAGATCACCGGGGCGTGCCCCACCGGCGAGGGGTGTGCCCCACCCGCGATCAGCCCGGCGATGTGCGCGATGTCCGCGACGAGCACCGCCCCGACCTCCCGCGCGATCGCGGCGAACCCCGGGAAGTCGATCGTCCGAGGGATCGCCGTACCGCCGCAGAAAATAATCCTGGGACGCTCGGCCAGGGCGAGGTCGCGCACCTCGTCCAGGTCGATGCGGCCGGTGTCGGCGCGCACGCCGTACCGGACACTGCGGAACCACGTGCCGGTCGCGGAGACACTCCAGCCGTGGGTCAGATGGCCGCCCATCGGCAGCGACAGGCCCATCACGGTGTCCCCCGGCTCGGCGAAGGCCAGATAGACGGCGAGGTTCGCCGGGGAACCCGAGTACGGCTGGACGTTGGCGTGCTCGACCCCGAACAGCGCCTTGGCACGGTCGACCGCAAGCGTCTCGATCGGATCGATGACCTGCTGGCCCTCGTAGTAACGCCGACCGACGTAGCCCTCGGAGTACTTGTTGGTCAGCACGGAGCCGGACGCCTCCAGCACCGCGGTAGAGACGTAGTTCTCCGACGGGATCAGCCTGACCGACGAGAACTGGCGCGTGGCTTCGGCCTCGACGAGACCAGCGAGTTCGGGATCGGCGACGGCGAGGTGGGGAATCGGTGGTTGATGCACCTTGACCTCCGGCAGGTCTGATCCGGCCGGGGGTGCCCAGGCGCGCGGCACCGTTCCGCTCGATCGCTCCCCGGTGGTCAGTTCCACCTCGATGCGCCAGTCACGACTCCGGGCCGAGTCTAGGGGATGAGCCCCGCCCCACGGCACCGGATCCACGCCGGTGCGACGCGTCGCGACGGCACCGGGCGTCGCGAAGACGACAAACGTCGTGAAGACGACAAGCCGGGCGCAGGCCACAGCACCGACGTCCACCGGACCGGGTGGGAGCGGGCCGACTACCGTGGAAGTGCCGCCCCGGCTGGATCGGCTGGATCGGCTGGATCGGCTGGGTCGAGAAGCCGGGAGCGGGCGGATCCAGTGGGATCAGATCGATCAGCGAGTGTGGACCGGAGGCGGAGATCGTGCGGCTGAGGTGGCACAGGAGCAAGGACATCCCGGCGAGCGCCGGCCGTCGTCTGACGGGCCCGGAGCGCGCCGCCGCACTGGGGGTGCCGGACGACACCGAGCCGGCCGGGGGCCCCGGCGCCGCGGCTCCGGCTCCGGTGCCGGCCGGGCCGGTGATGCTGACACTGACCACCCGCTCCCGCCTCGAGGAGGCCGAGCGCGAGGCCGCCGTCCCCCGTCCCGTGCGCCGGCGGATGGAGCGCGGCTCGCTCGGCGGCCACGTGTCGCCCACCGGCGGTCACGGTTCCGGCGGTGCCTGCGGCCCCGGCGGGTGCGGCTGAGCCCGCATCCCGCATCTTCGACTCGTCCGGCGCCGCCCGGCGGGCCGTCAGACGTAGCGACGGGGGACCCGAGCCCCGACCCGGCTGACGATCTCGTAGTTGATGGTGCCCAGCGCCGCAGCCCAGTCGTCCGCGGTCGGTTCGCCGCGGTCACCGGGGCCGAAGAGCAGCACCTCGTCGCCGGCCGCCACCTGGTCGTCACCCACGTCGAGGACGAACTGATCCATGCAGACCGTGCCGGCGATGCGTCGGCGCCGCCCGCCGAACAGCACCTCCGCGGTGTTCGTCGCGGACCTGGGGATGCCGTCGGCGT
Organism: Frankia sp. CeCAU1; assembly: GCF_977971845.1. Classification (NCBI taxonomy): domain Bacteria; kingdom Bacillati; phylum Actinomycetota; class Actinomycetes; order Frankiales; family Frankiaceae; genus Frankia; species Frankia sp. CeCAU1. Next base: position 34,023 of record NZ_CDWWXA010000003.1, read on the forward strand.
AGCCCAGCGGCACCACGGCGAGCGTCGTCTCGCGTGTTGTCGTGTACCGGTGCGCGTAGGAGACGCCGGTTCCCGCCGGTACCCGCTTGGTCAACGCGGCGTGCGTCGTCAGCGTCATCGCGGGGCGCAGGCCGAAGGCCGCCGGCGGCCCGACCTCCGGACCCGGGGACAGTCCGTAAACGGACACTCCCGGTCGGACCAGGTCAAAATGCGCATCCGGGCTGACCAGGGTAGCCGCCGAGTTCGCCAGATGCCGCACGGACGGGTGCAGCCCCGCCTTCGTGGCGATGTCGATCGCATCCCGGAAACGCCCGATCTGACCCTGCACCGTGGGATGCCCGGGGGCATCGGCGAACGCGAAGTGGCTCCACACACCGATCACCTCGATCACGCCCTCGGCCTCGAGCGCCGCCGCGGCGTCGCACAGCGCCGGCCAGTCGGCCTCCGTGGCTCCCGCCCGGCCGAGGCCCGTGTCCGCCTTGAGGTGCACCCGGGCGGTACGGCCGGTCCGCCGGGCCGCGGCGGCGGCCTCCTCGAGCGCCCAGCCCGCGGACGCGGACAGGTCGACATCCGCGGCGATGGCGGCGGCGAACGATTCACCGGGCGCCGCGAGCCAGGACAGCACCGGGACGGTGAACCCGGCCGCGCGCAGGGCGAGCGCCTCCTCGAGGAACGCCGTGCCGAGCCAGGTGGCCCCGCCCTCCAGGGCCGCCCGTGCGCACGGGATCATGCCGTGGCCGTAGCCGTCAGCCTTGACGACCGCCATGGTGGCGGCGTCGCCTGCCCGGGCGACGAGGGCGGCCACCGACGTGCGGACCGCGTCGAGATCGATGACGGCACAGGAACGAAGATCATTCCCGGCAGGAGGATCGGCTCGCTGTTCGGTCACGCCGTCACGCTACTCCGCGTGGCATCCGTCGCCGGTCGAGCAGGTCGCCGATGACCTGGGGCAGGAGGGCGGGCAGATCATTCGCTGCCAGCGGCACCGGGGCCCGCTCGGCGGCCCGGCCGTGCAGATAGGCGCCGACCGCCCCGGCCGTCGCGGGGGCGAGCCCGGCGGCGAGCAGCGAGCCAATCAGGCCGGTCAGCACGTCACCGGTCCCGGCGGTCCCCAGCCATGCCGATCCGGTCGTGTTGACCAGCGCCGATCCATCCGGCCGCACGACGAGCGTGCGGGCGCCCTTGAGCAGGATCACCGCTCCCGTCACCGCCGCGGCCCGCCGGAGAACGGCGAGCCGATCGTCGGCGAGTTCGGCTGCGGTGGCCTGCGTGTCCCGGCCAAGGGCGACCGAGACGAACCGCTGGAACTCGCCCTCATGCGGTGTGATCAGCACCGGCGCCGCCCGCTCGGCGACGGCGGGCCGCGCCGCGATGATCTCGGCAAGCGGGTCGAGGCCCCCCGCGTCGACCAGGACCGGAAGGTCCGTCGCCAGCAACGCCGTCAGCAGGGTACGGACCGCGGGTCCCGGCGCCAGGCCCGGGCCGATCGCCCAGGCCTGGACCCGGCCGGCGGCCAGCATCGTGTCGGCGTCACCGGCCTCGATGACGGTCACGACGGCCTCGGGATGCGCCATCCGCACGAAATCGCCGGCCCTGCTCACGACCGCGCCGACGGCCTCGCCCGCGACCTTCTCGGCGTGCCCCGCGGTCACTACCCGCAGGTAGCCGGCGCCACCACGCAGCGCGCCGCCGACCGCGAGCACCGCGGCGCCCGGATAGGCGTCGCTGCCGGCGACGAGGCCGAGGACCCCGCGACTGTACTTGGACGCCGTCGGGCTGGGAACGGGCAATGCCGCGGCGACGTCGGCGTCGTCGAGAGCGCACAGGTCGGGTTCAGGCAGGTCCAGTCCGATGTCGACCAGCTCGACGGGACCGGTGTAGGCGGCACCGGGCATGAGCCACAGGCCGCGTTTGCGGGTACCGAAGGTGACGGTACTGCTCGCCCGGACCGCCGGCCCCGCGACGGCCCCGGTGTCCGCGTCCACCCCGCTGGGGACGTCGACCGCCACCGTCCGTTCGGGGGGTGCCAGAACGGCGAGCCGGGCGTACGGTTCGCGCAGCCCGCCCCGGCCCCCGATGCCGAGCAACCCGTCCAGCACCAGATCGGCGGCGGCGAACAGGATACGCAGCCGCTCATCGTCGATCGGCTGCCCCGCACCCGCCGGACCGCCCGCGCCCACCACCGGACCCGGATGGTGCAGTCGGCCACCGGCCGCGAGCAGGGCTGCGGTGCCTTCCGGGTGGGTGCGGCCGGGTGCCACCGCATCAATCCGCGCCCCTCGGGCGGCCAGCCGCGCTCCGGCCCAGAGGGCGTCACCACCGTTGTCGCCACCGCCGGCGAGCACGACGACGCGGGCACCGTAGACCCGCCCCAGGCGTCGTGCGGCGTGCGCGACGAGCCCGTGCACCGCCCGCTGCATCAGAGCGCCGGGGGGCAGCGAGGCGAGCAGCGGCGCCTCGGCACCTCGAACCTGTTCGACCGTATGGGCATTGCGCATGCCGACATGCTGCCCCGCTCCGATCCGCAGGCGCCCGACAGGCCGGCACGGACCCACCGGACCCACCGGACCCGACCGTGCTCAGGTCTCGGCGACGACCATCGCCACGGCCACGCCGCCGTCGTGGGTGAGCGAGAGGTGCCAGGACGCGATGCCGAGCCGGGCCGCCGCGGCGGCCACCGTGCCGATGATCCGTAACGACGGTCGCCCCCCGGTACCGAGAACAACCTCGGTGTCGTGCCACTCGAGACCGGGGGGTGCGCCGAGAACCTTGGCGACCGCCTCCTTCGCCGCAAACCGGGCAGCCAACCGCTCAGGCCGGGCGAGGCCGCGTTCGGTCGCGGTGAACAGCCTCATCGCGATGCCCGGCGTGCGCGCCAGCGTCGCGGCGAACCGGTCGACATCCACCACGTCCACTCCGACGCCCACCACCGCCACCCGGAAAGGTTCCCACAAACGCGGTGTTGCGCCGCCGTCGGCACCGGGGCGGCCGGTGAGGTCCCCGCCAGCCGGTTCACGCCCACCTCGCCGAGGGCGCCCGCGCCCCGCCGATCAACGCTTCGTCGATCAGCGGGGCGCAGCCCGCCCTGGGGCCGATCCGCCGTTGCCGTCGTCCTTGCTGTCGCCATCGGGAGCGGTGCGGCCCTTGTCCGCGCCGGTGCCCGTGGCGGCACCCCCCGGTCTCATCGGGGGCTCGACATCGTCCCCGGCGAGGATCCGGTAGAGACCACGGCGGGTCTCGGCGAGCAGGGACCGCGCCGCGGCGATCTGCGCTTCGTCTCCGGCCTGGGCCACCTGGACGATGGCCGCACCGACGGCGAACGCCAGCGTTCGCAAACTGGTGAGATCGTCATCGACCGCCGCCGCAGCAGTCTCCCACGGCTTGCGCTCCCCTGCGCGTGCCTCGACGTGCGCCCGCCCGGCGTCGGTGAGATGGAAGACCCGCTTGCCCTCCGCCTCCTCCGCGCGCACGAGACCCTCGTCGGCCAGCAGCGACAGGACCGGGTAGACCGACCCCGGGCTCGGCCGCCAGACGCCACCACTGCGCTCCGCAAGCTCGCGGATCATCTGGTAGCCGTGCATGGGCTCCTCGGCCAGCAGCGCGAGCAGCGCCTCCCGGACGTCGCCCCGCCCCACCTTCGGCCCACGGCCGCCGAAGCTGCCGGGACCGCCGAAGCCGGGGCCACCGAAGCCCGGACCGAACCCCGGGCCGGGAAAGCCGCCGAACGGCCAGCCCGGTCCGCCCCGGCGGCCTCTCGGCCCGCCTCCCGCGTGCCCACCGTGCTCACGATGCCCACCGTGCTCACGATGCCCACCGTGGCCGCCATGGCCGACGCGACCGGCCCGACCGCTCTCGGGGTGGTCCTGCTCGCCGGCCACCGCCTCCGACCGGCCACCACACCGCCCCCAAGCGCTCATCGCCTCGAAGAAGTCCCGCAGCCGGGACGGGCCGAACCCGGCCTCGCATCCCCAGTGGCCCCATGGACCCGGCATCATCTGTGAAACCATGATCATCCCCTTCGGATCGGCGTGACCGAAGCCATCCGCCCACACCCCATCACGTAGGATCACGATATATCGCGATGCAATCGACGACAAGACCTGCTCGCCTGGGCATCCCCGAACCGCGCGAATTCCGTAGGATTGAGCAGTGATCATTTCGGGGTCCGGGGAGAACGGGCACGGCGGAGACGCCGTCACCCCGCTCGAGGCAGCCTTCGAGGAACGCGCCTGCGCACAGCACGCCGGCACCGCCGTCTTCATGGAAGGGGTGAATCTGGCCCTTCTCGGTCGAGTCGAACAACTCCGTATCCGCCCCACCAACGCATCCGGCACGGTGGACGACGACGGTTCGTACGAGGTCCGCCTGGAGGCTGCCGACGACGGGCCGCGGACAGGCTGTACCTGCACCGAGGGATCCACCGGCTCGTTCTGCCGGCACGCGGTCGCGGTCGCCCTCGTGGCCACCGGCTCGGCGGGGCTCGCCGAGGAGGACGATGAGGGGGAGGACGGCACGATCCTCGGCGAGGAGACCCTCTTCACCGACGACCCGGTCCACGCCGCGATGCGCGTCTTCCTCAGCCGCGCCCCTCGCGCCGAACTCGTCGAGACCCTGCTCGACGCCGCCGACGACAACGACGCCGTCGCCGATGCGCTGTGGGAGGCGACGGTCGCCTGGCACGGCCGTCAGCACGGAGCGACGCCGTCCACCTGACCGGCAGGCCCCTGACCCGCAGGCCCGAGCCCCCGCAGCCCGACGCCAGGGGCCCCACACTGCGCCGAAGGCACCGTCGGCTACCCCAGGAAGCTCGCCGAAGGCGAGCTGACGGAAACCCCGAACGGCGCCCGACGCCAGGGGCCCCACACTGCGCCGAAGGCACCGTCGGCTACCCCAGGAAGCTCGCCGAAGGCGAGCTGACGGAAACCCCGAACGGCGCCCGACGCCAGGGGCCCCACACTGCGCCGAAGGCACCGTCGGCTACCCCAGGAAGCTCGCCGAAGGCGAGCTGACGGAAACCCCGAACGGCGCCCGACGCCAGGGGCCCCACACTGCGCCGAAGGCGCCGTGTGGGGAAGGGCTTACTCGACTGTGACCGACTTCGCCAGGTTACGCGGCTGATCGACATCGAGGCCGCGCGCAAGCGCCAGCTCGCACGCGAAGACCTGCAGCGGTAGCGTCGTGACCAGGGGCGCGAACAGCGACGCGGTCGCGGGTACGCGGATGAGATGATCGGCGAACGGTTCGACGGCGGTGTCGCTCTCTTCCGCGATCACGATCGTGCGGGCGCCACGCGCCCGGACCTCCTGGATGTTGGAAACGATCTTTCCGTGCAGGTTGGCACGACCCCGCGGGGACGGCACAACGACGAACACCGGCAGGCCGGGCTCGATGAGCGCGATCGGCCCGTGCTTGAGCTCCCCCGCCGGGAACCCCTCGGCGTGCATGTAGGCGAGTTCCTTGAGCTTGAGGGCCCCTTCCAGGGCCACCGGGTACCCCACATGACGACCGAGGAATAGCACCGCCTTCGCGTCGGCCAGGGCGCGGGCAAGCTCCCGCACCGGCTCGACCGTTCCCAGCGTCCGTTCGATCAGCTCGGGCATGCGCTGGAGCCGCTCGACGTACGCGGCGACCTCGTCGCCGTAGAGCACGCCGCGCACCTGAGCCAAGAACAGGCCGACGAGAAGGCACGCGGCGACCTGCCCGAGGAAGGTCTTGGTGGACGCGACCCCCACCTCCGGGCCGCAGCGGGTGTACAGCACCGCATCGGACTCCCGAGGGATCGTAGAACCGTTGGTGTTGCAGATGGCCAGCACCCGCGCCTTCTGCTCGCGCGCGTGTTTGACCGCCATCAGCGTGTCCAGCGTCTCGCCGCTCTGGCTGATCGCGATGACGAGGGTGGACCGGTCGAGCACCGGGTCGCGGTAGCGAAACTCCGAGGCCATCTCGACCTCGCAGGGCAGCCTGGTCCAGTGCTCGATCGCGTACTTCGCGATGAGGCCGGCGTGGTAGGCGGTGCCGCAGGCGACGATGAAGACCTTGTCCACGTCCCGGAAATCCTGGCCAGACAGCCGCTCCTCGTCGAGCACGATCGCACCGTCGGCGGAAAGCCGACCGCGCAGCGTGTCTGCCAGGGCGGTCGGCTGCTCGCTGATCTCCTTGAGCATGAAGTACGGGTAGCCGCCCTTCTCGGCGGCGCTGGCATCCCAGTCGACGTGGTACCGCCGACCCTCGATGATCTGGCCGCCGAAGTCAGTCACCGTCACGCCGTCCCGGCGGGCCTCGACCACCTGATCCTGCCCGATCTCCAGCGCCTCCCGGGTGTGGGCGATGAAGGCCGAGACGTCGCTGGCGAGGAAGGTCTCCCCCTGACCGAGCCCCACGACCAGCGGGCTGTTGCGCCGGGCCCCGACAACCACCTCCGGGAAGTCGCGATGCAGCACGACCAGGGTGAACGCGCCTTCCAGCCGCCGGCAGACCCGTCGCAGCGCGGCGGTCAGCGGATGCGCGCCCCCGTCGTACCCGCGGTCGGCACCGGCACCAGCACCAGCACCGGTGCCAGCAAGCTCGACTTCGAGGAGATGGGCGACGACCTCCGTGTCGGTCTCACTGGCGAGCTCGTGGCCGACCGTCTCCAGCTCGACCCGCAACGCGGCGAAGTTCTCGATGATCCCGTTGTGGATGACCGCGATGGCGCCGGTGCAGTCGGTGTGCGGATGGGCATTCGCGTCGGTCGGTCCACCATGCGTGGCCCACCGGGTATGCCCCATGCCGGTGGTGCCGGGCATCGGCCTGGAATCCGGATTCTCGGCGAGCAGCTTCTCGAGGTTGGACAGCTTGCCGGCACGACGCGCCGTCCGCAGTGCCCCGGCGCCGACCACGGCGACACCCGACGAGTCGTAACCGCGGTACTCCAACCGCCGCAGACCGTTCAACGCGACATCCAGGGCCGCCTGGTCGCCGACGTAACCGATGATCCCGCACATGCGGCTCAGCGTACGCAGGTTCCCGGAGGTGAGAGCGTACCGGGGGACGCTCGGGGCAAGGTGTCCGCTTGTGGCCGCGGCGGGACCGGTCAGCGACGGGACCAGTCAGCGCGCCGGCGGCAACGCGGTGCGCACGACGGCGGCGAGTCGCTGTGCGACCGCCCGCGCGGCGGCGTCGGTGCCCGCCTCGACCATCACCCGCACGAGGGGTTCGGTGCCGGACGGCCGCAGCAGCACCCGACCCTCGTCACCGAGTTCCGCCTTGGCCAGGGCGACGGCCCGCAGCAGTTCCTCATTGGTGTCCACCTGCGTCCGGTCGACGCCACGCACGTTCACCAACACCTGGGGCAGCCGGGTCATCGCCTTGGTGAGCTCGCCGAGCGGTTGTCCGGTCTCGGCGACCCGGCCCAGGATCCGCAACGCCGTCAACAACCCATCGCCGGTCGTCGCGTGGTCCAGGAACACCACGTGCCCGCTCTGCTCACCGCCGAGCACGTAGCCTCCGGCGCGCATCGTCTCCAGCACGTACCGATCCCCGACGGGTGTAGTGACGACGGTGATACCGGCCTCCCGCATCGCGTGGTGAAAGCCCAGATTCGACATCACGGTGACCACCACCGTGTCGTCAACCAGCTCACCCCGCTCGGCCAGCGCCAGAGCACACATCGCCAGGATCTGGTCGCCGTCGACGACCTCACCGGTCGCGTCCACGGCGAGGCAACGGTCCGCGTCGCCGTCATGGGCGATGCCGACGTCGGCGCCGTGCGCCACGACCGCGGCACGCAGGCTGTCGAGATGGGTGGCACCGCTGCCGTCGTTGATCGCTGTCCCGTCGCCGTCGGCGTGCAGCGCGACGACGTCGGCTCCGGCCGCCCGCAGCACCCGAGGGGCCAAGGTGGAGGCGGCGCCCTGGGCACAGTCGACGACGACCCGCAGGCCGTCGAGCGGCACCGGCAGCGTGGCCAGCAGATGCGCCGCATACCGGTCGAGGAGAACCGGTTCGTCGCGGACCCGACCGACGTCGGCGCCGACGGGACGGCGGCTGGGAGGTAGGGCCATCCGCCGCTCGATGGCATCCTCGACCTCGTCGGGCAGTTTGAGGCCGCCGGCGGCGAACAGCTTGATGCCGTTGTCCGGCATCGGGTTATGGCTGGCGGAGAGCATGACGCCGAACATCGCGCCGCTGGCCGCGACGGCGTGAGCCACCGCGGGCGTGGGTGCCACCCCGATCCGGGCCACGTCGGCACCGGAGGCCGCGAGCCCGGCGACCACCGCAGCCTCCAGGAACTCCCCGGAGGGCCGCGTGTCCCGGCCGACGACCACTACCGGCTTACCGCCGCCGGAGGGCCCGCTGGTCCGGTTCGGCCCAGCGAGGACCTCGACCGCCGCGGAAGCCAGCGACAACGCCTGCTCCGCGGTCAGATCGATGTTGGCGACACCTCGGACGCCGTCGGTGCCAAAGAGCCTCACCATTGAGGTCTCCCTCGTCGAAGATCGTGGCGGAGACCGAGGGGGGCACCGGTGGCACCGATCCCCTCCGGGAGCACGCCTCCGGGGGCACGCCCGCGAAGGGGATCCAAGGTCAGCGCTTGCTGTACTGCGGAGCCTTGCGGGCCTTCTTGAGCCCGTACTTCTTACGCTCCTTGACCCGAGCGTCACGGGTCAGGAAGCCGGCCTTCTTCAGGGTAGGCCGGGACTCCTCCTCCGCCAGCGTCAACGCGCGGGCGAGGGCGAGCCGCAGCGCACCGGCCTGCCCGGAGACGCCGCCGCCGTGCAGCCGGGCGACGATGTCGTACGACTCCATCCGATCCAGTGCCTTGAGCGGCTCGTTGACGAGCTGCTGGTGCACCTTGTTCGGGAAATACTGCTCAAGCGTGCGCCCGTTGAGCGTCCACTGCCCGGTCCCCGGGAGCAGACGCACCCGGACGACCGCCTCCTTGCGCCGCCCGGTGGCGCGGGGATTGCCCTGTACGTCGGTCACGACAGCCACGTCGCGTTCCTTCCTCGGTTGATGCGTGGTTCCCGGGGCCGATACCGCCGGGCGGGAAGACTCCGCCCGGCGACCGGCTCAGGAGGTCCGCGGCTACTGCGCGACCTGGATGATCTCGAACGGGGTGGGCTGCTGCGCCTGATGCGGGTGAGTCGGACCCGCATAGACCTTCAGCTTGGTCCCCTGGGCTCGGCCGAGCTTGTTCTTCGGCAGCATGCCCTTGATCGCCTTCTCGACGATGATCTGCGGACGGGTGTCGAGCAGCTCCCCGTAGGAGGTGCTGCGCAAACCGCCCGGGAAGCCGGAGTGCCGGTGGTACTGGGCCTGCTCCCGCTTGTTCCCGCTCAGGGCGAGCTTACCGGCGTTGATCACGACAACGAAGTCGCCGGTGTCGATATGCGGAGCGAAGTACGGCTTGTGCTTTCCACACAGGAGCGTGGCGGCCTGGGTCGCCAGCCGACCGAGCACCACGTCGGTGGCATCGATGACGTGCCACACACGCTGGACATCCGCGGGCTTGGGCTGGTACGTGCGCACAGGTCTGCCTTCTCGTTCGGACGATCCCGCCAGGAGACTCCCAGGGGGCCTCTCACGGATCTCGTCAAGAATGTGGAGCGCGCAGACGGGACGTGTCACGCGCAGCAGTCTTTGAGGTTACCAGGCGATCGGAGCGGTTCACCGGGGGGGCACGGAAGGCCGGAGTACCGGGAGAGTATCGGGAGTACGGGAGAGCACCGGGAGTACCGGGAGTACGGACATGCAGTCGGTCCGGCCACCGACCATGGACACCTGACCGAGCTGAATCCCGCCGACAACCTGGCTATTCTCACCAGGATGACGGAGATGGGCAGCGGGCGATCTGACGGGCGCGAGGGGCCCGGGGCCCCCGGGCACGAGGGGCCGACCCCGCTGTCCGGAGACGCCGGCCACGATCGGACGTCTCCCGCACCGGCCGAGGGCCGCCGGTCGGCCGACGCGTCGGAGGGCGGCGCGTCGGCCGGCCGGGGAGGCACCACGGGCCCGACAGCGGCGACGATTCCCCGCCCGGGTGGCCCGCACCCCGACCTCGACGGCTGGACTCCCCCGGCCGACGATCCCCTGTTCGGGGGGTCCCGGACGTACTCGTTCTCGCCGAAGCCGACCTCCCTGCGGATCACGCCGCCCGACACCACGCCGCCCGGCATAACACCGTCCCCGACCACCACGAACTTGAGCACGGGGCCAGCCGGGACCGGCGCCGCATCCGTGCCGCCGTCCGGTCCGACCCGCTATGAGCGCCCGGCATCCCGTCCACGGGACTCGGACACGCCGGCCTATCCGGGTGTCTCCCCGCGCCCAGGTGTCTTCCCTGACACGGATGCCGTTACCGGCGGTCCCACCCGCATCGGTGAAACCGGCGAATCCCACCCACCCCCCGCGGCTGACGGCGGATTCGGCGACGGCGATCCAGTCGACCTCCATTCGGTCGACGGCGATCCGGTCAACGGGTCGGCACCGTCCGCCACCGCCGCATCGAGCGCCCGTGGCGCGTACCCGCCGAGGTGGGGGCGGAGCACTCAGGACCAGGCCGGGGACCGTGGGGTCCGCGGCGCTCGGCGGCTGCTGGCCGGCGTCGCGGGGGCCGTCCTCGTCCTCATCACGGCGGTCGCGGTCGTGGCGGTGCGCAGCGGGGACAACGGGCGCAGCGGAGACAACGGGAACAAGACGCCCACCACCCGGCAGACGCTCCCACCGATCCCGGCAGGCTTCCTCGACAGCGCGACCCTCGACTCCGATCCGGTGACCGCCAACGAGTTCTTCTCCGACGAGCAGGTCGAGGCCGAAGGACGGAACTACCGACGGCTCGCCCGCAAACTGGACAACAGCTGCCCGGATCTCACTGGTGATCTGGTCACGCAGCTCAAGGACCGGCGCTGCCGGCAGGTGGTGCGGACGCTGTTCCTCAGCACCCCGGGGGACGGCGAAGGCCAGGTGTTGGCCGGCGTCACCGTCTTCGTCCTCGACAAGCTCGCCACCGCCACCGCCACCGCGGACATCCTCAACCAGGGACGCGGTGGCATTGTGCCCCTCCCCGTCCCGGCCAACTCGATTCCGAACGCGCGGATCACCGGCCCGGGTGGGAACAACTCGTGGCGGGGCGCGATCACCCGCGGGCACTACCTCATCTACACGCAGGTCGCCTACACCGACGGCACCCAGGGTGCGGGGATCGATCCCGCGCTGCGGAACGCCCAGACCGATCTGAGCACGCTCGCGACCGAGCCCATCGGAGACCGAGCAGTACTCGGCCACGGTCCGCGCCACTGACTCACCGGCGACCACTGACTCACCGGCGACCACTGACTCACCGGCGACCGGGGCCCCCTCAACCGGACGGCGTGGGGGGAATCCGGACGGCCCGGGTGACCTCGGCCCGGGCGGCCAGCTCAGGATCGGGCGGGTAACGCACGTCCACCAGCGTCAGGCCGTGCGCCGGCGCCACGGTGACGGCGGGGTCCCGGACACCTCGGTGCAGCACCGCCGCGGGCCACTGGGGCGGCTTGCGGCCCTCCCCGACGGCGAGCAGGGCGCCGACCAGCGCCCGGACCATGGAGTGGCAGAAGGCGTCGGCCTCGACGTCGGCCACGACGACCCCCTCAGGCCGGCGGAGCACATCGAGGCGCAGCAGCGTACGGACGGTCGTCGCGCCTTCCCGGCGCCGGCAGAACGCGGCGAAGTCATGCTCGCCGACCAGGAACAGCGCCGCCGCCGCCATCGCGGGCACGTCGAGCGGACGAGGCCAGGCCAGGGTGTCGAAGCGCCGCAGGGGTTCGGCTCCATACGGAGCGTCGGTGATCCGATAGACGTAGCGGCGGGAGAGCGCGGAGAATCTGGCGTCGAAGCCGGGCGGTGCCGGGGCGAGCCCGATGATCCGCACGGCCCGGTCCAGGACACCGTTCAGCCGCCGCGCGAGGCCGCCGAGCGGCACGTCGTCCGGGAGATCAACGTGCGCTACCTGACCGACGGCATGGACACCCGAATCGGTCCGTCCGGCGACGGTGAGCCGTACCGCCGGCAACCGCGCCACCCGCATGAGGGCGTCCTCCACATCGCCCTGCACGGTGCGTTGGCCGGGCTGGCGGGCCCATCCCGCGAACGGCGTCCCGTCATAAGAGAGGTTCAGCCGCAGCCGAACCAGCCCGTCGGTCATCGTCATCACCGGCGGGCAGCCGCCTCGCGACCCGCGGGACGACGTCCCGCGGAAACTCCCGGATCGGACATCTGCCTCTCCCCCGTGCAAGCGACGACGCGGCGGTGCGGCGGCACTAAAACGAAAGCCCGCCGCCCATGATGGGCGGCGGGCCTGCGCGGATCTACTCCAGGACGCGAGATTCGGCCGAAGATTTCGGCCTTCGGCCCGGATCTCAGTTTGCGGAGTTCTGCTCCCCGGCGCCGGAGTCGTCCCCGGCGCCGGAGTCGTCCGTCTGCGCGGTCGTCGGCTTGCCAGCGGCCCCTTCGGCGGGGGTCTCCGCTGGCTCCGCGGCCTCGGCTGCCACAGCAGCCGCGGTTGGCGACTCCTGGGCCAGCTCCTCCGCAGCCTCCGCGGTGGCACCGGTGGGCTTGCGACGAGCCTCGAAACGGGTGCTCCGCGCCCGCTCGGCCTCACTGACGGCCTGCTGGCCGACGGTCAGCGCCTCGACCAGCTCGATCCGGGCCAGCGGGGCGTTGTCACCCTTCCGGTTGCCGATCTTGACGATCCGGGTGTAGCCACCGTTCCGGTTCGCGTAGCGCGGACCGATCTCGGTGAACAGGGTGTGCACGACCGAGTTGTCGCGTACCTGGCGCATGACACGCCGACGGGCGTGCAGGTCCCCCCGCTTGGCGAAGGTCACCAAACGCTCGGCGTACGGACGCAGCCGCTTGGCCTTCGCCTCGGTGGTGGTGATGCCGCCGTGCTCGAACAGCGCGGTGGCGAGGTTGGCCAGCAGCAGCCGCTCATGTGCGGGGCTGCCGCCGAGCCGGGCGCCCTTGGTTGGCGTGGGCATGATGAGTGCTCCTCGTTCCTTTCACTGTCCTGCTGGTCACCGGCCTAGCCAGGCTGCCCGCCCGAAGGACGCGGCTCTCGCCACCGGAGGGTCGCCGAGGGCCCCCGCCGGAAGCGGAGGCCCTCGTGGAGATCAGTACTGCTCGGTCTCGATGAACTCCGCGCCGTCGTCGGACGGGTCGGAGAACGACGGGCTGTACGCGTCGGTGCCGTAGGTGTCCACGGCCTGGCGCGGGTCGAACCCGGGCGGGGAGTCCTTGAGCTGCAGGCCCATCGCGCCCAGCTTCGTCTTGACCTCATCGATCGACTTCTGCCCGAAGTTACGGATGTCGAGCAGGTCGGCCTCGCTACGGGAGACCAGCTCGCCGATCGTGTGGATGCCCTCGCGCTTGAGGCAGTTGTAGGAGCGGACGGTCAGGTCCATCTCCTCGATGGGCAGCGCGAGGTCGGCCGCCAGCGCCGCGTCCGCGGCGGACGGGCCGATGTCGACGCCCTCCGCCTCGGCGTTGAGCTCCTGAGCCAGCCCGAACAGGCCGACCAGGGTCTTGCCGGCGCTGGCCATCGCGTCTCGCGGGGAGATCGACGGCTTGGTCTCGACGTCAACGATGAGCCGGTCGAAGTCGGTCCGCTGCTCGACGCGGGTCGCCTCGACCTTGTAGGTCACCTTCAGCACCGGCGAGTAGATCGAGTCGATCGGGATCCGCCCGATCTCCTGGCCGGCCTGCTTGTTCTGGGCCGCGCTGACATACCCGCGCCCCCGCTCGACGGTCAGCTCGATCTCGAGCTTGCCCTTGTCGTTCAGAGTGGCGAGCCGCAACTCGGGGTTGTGCACCTCGACGCCCGCCGGCGGGGCGATGTCCGCCGCCGTGACCTCGCCGGGGCCCTGCTTGCGCAGGTACATCACGGTCGGCTCGTCGTTGTCGGAGCTGACGACCAGTTCCTTGAGGTTCAGGATCAGGTCGGTCACGTCCTCCTTGACGCCGGGCACGGTGGAGAACTCGTGCAGCACACCGTCGATGCGGATGCTGGTGACCGAGGCACCGGGGATGGAGGACAGCAGGGTCCGGCGCAACGAGTTACCGAGGGTGTAGCCGAAGCCCGGCTCCAGCGGCTCGATCACGAAGCGTGAACGGAACTCGGAGATCGGGTCTTCGATGAGGGTGGGACGCTGAGCGATCAGCATGAGAACGTCCTTCCGACCACGGCGACCGCCATATGACGCCGTGTGGTGCGGGCCCCCTGACGGGAGCCGGTGGGCGGAACATCGGTCCGTTCCACCCACGGGTGGTGTCCGGGCGGAGGCCCGCCCGGACACCAGTGTGCTCCGCCCCCTGGCTGCGGGGACGACGCCGGTAGATCTTACTTGGAGTAGAGCTCGACGATCAGCTGTTCCTGCACCTGGGTATCGATCACCTGCCGCGTCGGCAGCGAGTGCACCAGGATCCGCAGCTGGCTCGGGATCACCTCCAGCCAGGCTGGAACGGCCCGACCCTGACCCGCGGTCTCCCGGGCCACGATGAACGGGGTGAGCTCCCGGGCCTTCGGCGCGATCTCGACGATGTCGTTCTCGCTGATCCGATAGCTGGGGATGTCGACCTTGCGGCCGTTCACCTGGACGTGGCCGTGCCGGACAGCCTGACGGGCGGCGTCCCGCGAGGGTGCGAAGCCAGCCCGGTACACGACGTTGTCGAGCCGCGACTCAAGGATCTTCAGCAGCTCGTCACCGGTCTTGCCCGCCCGGCGATTCGCCTCGTCGTAGTAGCCCCGGAACTGCTTCTCCAGCACGCCGTAGATCCGGGCACACTTCTGCTTCTCGCGCTTCTGCAGCAGGTACTCGGAGTCCTTGGTGCGGCCACGGCCGTGCTCGCCCGGCGGGTAGGGTCGGATCTCGATCGGGCACTTCGGGGTGTCGCACTTGCTGCCCTTGAGGAACAGCTTGGTCTTCTCGCGGCGGCAACGCTTGCAGTCCGCGCCGGTGTAACGGGCCATCTAATCCTTCTCTCTCGTTTCCTGGCGCGAACTCGAACACGACGCCACGACACCGGCCGGCGTGGAGCCCCGGCCACGGCCGCCTCGCCGCATGGTCACACCCTGCGCCGCTTGGGCGGGCGGCAACCGTTGTGCGGGGTCGGGGTGACGTCCTGGATCGCACCGACCTCGAGCCCCGCGGCCTGCAGGGAACGGATCGCGGTCTCCCGGCCGGAACCCGGGCCCTTCACGAAGACGTCGACCTTGCGCATCCCGTGCTCCTGCGCCTTGCGGGCCGCGTTCTCGGCCGCCATCTGGGCGGCGAAGGGCGTGGACTTGCGGGAGCCCTTGAAGCCGACATGGCCCGCCGAAGCCCAGGAGATCACGTTCCCGGACGGGTCGGTGATGGAGACGATCGTGTTGTTGAACGTGCTCTTGATGTGAGCGTGTCCGTGGGCGACGTTCTTCTTTTCCTTGCGCCGGACCTTCTTGGCGCCGGCTGCGCGCGTCTTGGGAGGCATATTCGCGTGTGGTCTCCGTGTACGAGGTCGTCGATCAGTGGTCGGCGGCGGACCCGAACGGTCCACCGGGGACCCTGACTACTTCTTGCCAGCCTTCTTCTTGCCGGCGATGGCGCGGCGCGGGCCCTTACGGGTGCGCGCGTTGGTGTGCGTGCGCTGGCCGTGGACGGGCAGGTTACGCCGGTGACGGAGCCCCTGGTAGCACCCGATCTCCATCTTGCGGCGGATGTCCTGCTTGATCTCCCGGTTGAGGTCACCCTCGACCCGGTAGTTCGCGTCGATCCAGTCGCGCAGCCTGACGATCTCTTCCTCGCTCAGATCACGAACACGCGTGTCCGGGTTGACCCCGGTGGCGGCGAGGGTGTCTCGGGAGCGGCTGCGGCCGATCCCGAAGATGTAGGTCAGAGCGATCTCAACCCGCTTCTCGCGGGGAAGGTCGACGCCGGAGAGGCGTGCCATGAACGGATGTTTCCTTCCTGCGGCCGGAGGTCTCGGGCGATGCCGTCCCGGCCGGCGCCGGGCCGGGCGGGCCCCGGCCTCCGACCGGGGGTGGGTCGTCCCGAAGAGGACGCCTGGCATCGCTTGGATGCGGTGGGCCACATCTCGGCGGGCGGCACGTGCTGTGCCACCCGCCGGGACGAGGCGCACCCGTCAGGACATCAGCCCTGACGCTGCTTGTGACGAAGGTTGTCGCAGATGACCATGACTCGCCCGTGGCGACGGATCACCTTGCACTTGTCGCAGATCTTCTTGACGCTGGGCTTGACCTTCACGGCTGTTGCGGACCTCCTGCGCAGCCGCGGGCCGCGCGTGGCGATTGAGTGGAGCTACGGGCGAGTGAGAAGAGATCGACTACTTGTAGCGGTAGACGATGCGGCCGCGGGACAGGTCGTAGGGCGAGAGCTCGACCACGACGCGGTCCTCCGGCAGGATCCGGATGTAGTGCTGGCGCATCTTCCCGCTGATGTGGGCGAGAACACGATGACCGTTCTGGAGCTCCACCCGGAACATCGCGTTCGGGAGCGGCTCCACCACACGGCCTTCGATCTCGATGGCCCCGTCCTTCTTCGGCATGTCCTCCGCTGTCCTGACGTCGACTATGGGACGGCGGCTCGGCCGCGACCGGTCGGCCCCCCGAAATGTCCGGAAAAGCCCAGGTCAGAGGCTTGAACTACCCCGAGAGGAGCCCGAACCCACCAACCACACTGCCACCGACCGCAACTGCCATGGACAGGACTGCTATCGACACGGTGGAGCACACCGGCGTGAGAAGACCGCCAGCTAAGGAGTGTACGCTGCGACCCCCGTCAAGGGTCAACACGATCCCCGTCAAGGGCCGACGCGACCTCAGCCGGTTCAGCCGGTTCAGCCGGTTCAGCCGGTTCCGGACGGGGCGTCAGCCGGCTGCCCGCAGACGACCCCGAGCTCGGCGAGTTTCGCCGCTCCGCCGTCCGGCGCCGTTAGCACCCACGGCCCACGGGGAGTGATTGCCACCGAGTGCTCGGTGTGGGCGGCGAGGCTGCCGTCGCGGGTCACGACGGTCCAGTCGTCGGGGAGCACGGCCGTGTCCGGCGACCCCATAGTGATCATGGGCTCGATGGCCAGCGCAAGGCCCTCGATCAGCCGGATGCCACGGCCAGGCCGGCCGTGGTTGAGCACGTGGGGGGGCTGGTGCATCTCGCTGCCGATGCCGTGGCCGCCGTAGTGGTCGACGATGCCGTAGCCATGTGGACGGACGTGCCGCTCGACGGCGGCGCTGATGTCGGTGAGCTTTCCGCCGAGCTGGGCTGCGGCGAGGCCCGCCCACAGCGCGCCCTCGCACGTGTCGATCATCGCGAGAACCTCCGGGGCGACCTCACCGACCGGCACGGTGATCGCGGCGTCCCCGTGCCAGCCGTCCACGATGGCCCCGCAGTCGATCGAGATGATATCGCCCTCGCGCAGCACCCGCTTGCGGGTGGGGATGGCGTGCACTACCTCGTTGTTGACCGAGCTGCAGATCGAGGCCGGATACGGCGGCTGGGCATAGCCCTTGAAGGACGGGATACCGCCGTCGTCCCGGATCGTCTTCTCGGCAAGGGCGTCCAGCTCGGCCGTGGTGACCCCGGGGACAACCGCGTCACGCAGCCGCGCCAGCGTCTTCGCGACGAGCAGGCCAGCAACCCGCATCTTGGCGATCTCTGCCGCCGTCTTGATCTGGACGTGCTCTCGTCGCGCCACGCTCGTCGCCCCGGTCCGTGTTCGTGTTGTGTCCGTTTCCGATGCTAGCCGCCGACCCCGCAGGACGTGCTCCAACGATCTTCCGCGAAAAACGCGGGAGCCACGTTCGGCCTGGTCCGCGCCCGGACCAGGCCGACGGGTTCAGTCGCCGTAGTGCCGCAGGGCGTCGAGCGCGCGGTCGGTGACGTTATCCACCGGTCCGGTGGCGTCGATACCGATCAGGATGCCCTTTTCGGCGTAGTACGCCACCAGCGGCGCCGTCTGGTCCGCGTAGACCTCAAGCCGATGGCGGACCGTCTCCGACCGATCGTCGTCGCGCTGGAACAGCTCGCCACCACACCGGTCACAGACGCCTTCGACCGACGGCGGGTCGAAGTCGATGTGCCAGATGTGACCGCAGTTCCGACAGGTGCGCCGACCGGACAGCCGGCGCACCACCTCGTCGTCGTCGACGACGAGCTCAAGCACCACGTCCAGACGGGTCCCCATGCCATCGAGCATCTGCCCGAGCACCTCGGCCTGCGGGACGTTGCGAGGAAAACCATCGAGCAGGAATCCCTTGACCGCGTCGTCCTCGGCCAAGCGGTTGCGGACCATACCGATGGTGATCTCGTCCGGTACGAGATCACCGACATCCATGAAGGTCTTGGCCTTGACGCCCAGTTCGGTTCCCTGTCGCACGTTCGCCCGGAAGATGTCCCCGGTGGAGATCTTAGGGATCGACCGCGCCTGGGCAATGAACGCGGCCTGGGTGCCCTTTCCGGCACCGGGCGGCCCGACCAGTACGAGGCGCACTACCGGAGGAAACCTTCGTAATTGCGGAGCATGAGCTGGCTTTCGATCTGCTTCACGGTTTCCAGCCCAACCCCCACCATGATCAGGACCGACGTGCCCGCGAAGGGGAACGGCTGGTCCTTGGTCAGGTTCAACAGTGCCAACGGAAGGACCGTGATCACGCCAAGGAACAGCGATCCCGGGAGCGTGATCCGGTCGAGTACGTGTTTGAGGTACTCCGCCGTCGGGTTCCCCGGCCTGATCCCGGGGATGAACCCACCATACTTCTTCATGTTGTCCGCGACCTCCGTTGGGTTGAAGGTGATCGCAACATAAAAATAGGTGAAGAAGATGATGAGTGCGAAGTATGTCACCAGATAGAGTGGATGGTCTCCCCTGGAGAGATATCTTTGCTCGAAGTCCTGGAAGCTCCGGTTGCTCCACACCTGCCCGGCGAGTTGAGGGAGCTGCAGCAGCGAGGACGCGAAGATGACGGGGATGATCCCGGCCTGGTTGACCTTGATCGGCAGGTAGGTCGACGTCCCGCCGTACATCCGCCGCCCGATCAGGCGCTTGGCGTACTGGACCGGGATGCGACGCTGAGACTGCTCGACAAACACGACGAACACGACGATCGCGAGACCGAGCAGGAGCACCAGGCTAAACACCACACCGCCGGCGACCTGGAGGATGCGTCCGCCCTCGGAGGGAAGCCTTGCCGCGATCGAGGTGAAGATCAGCAGCGACATGCCGTTACCGACCCCCCGGGCGGTGATCAACTCACCCATCCACATGATGACCGAGGTACCCGCCGTCATCGTGATGACAATTGTCGCGATCCGGAACAGGCTCGTGTCCGGGATGATGGCTGCCGAACAGCTGGGGAACAGCCGGCCGCTGCGGGCCAGCGCCACGATGCCGGTGGCCTGCAGAAGACCGAGGGCGATCGTCAGGTACCGGGTGTACTGCGTAAGCTTCTGCTCGCCCGAGCTGCCCTCCTTCTTCAGCTGCTCCAGCCGAGGGATCACCACAACGAGCAACTGAATGATGATACTCGATGTGATGTACGGCATGATGCCAAGCGCGAAGATGGACAGCTGCAGCAGAGCCCCACCACTGAACAGGTTGATCAGCGAGTAGACGTTGCTGCTGTCGGCACTCGCCGAGTCCAGACAGGTGTTCACTGCGGACGTCGAGACACCCGGCGACGGCATGACGCTGCCGAACCGGAACAGCATCACGATACCGACGGTGAACAGCAGCTTCTTGCGCAGGTCAGGCGTGCGGAATGCCCGCGTGAAGGCGGTGAGCACGGCTCCTCCTGCTGGGATTGCGGACCGACGGGAAGTGGACATCCTGCCCGGTGCGGATCGCCTCCCCCGGCCGGTCGCCGAGGTCGGTTAGGCGACTGTAACAGGACACCCGGCCCACTCGTCCCGACATCACCATGGGTAAGCGATGGTGGACGGCAAGAGACGGCTGGCGCCGAGGCGCACGGCCGTCTGGCGAGGGGTCCGGACGGGCGGGGCCGGGGTGGGAGCTGGGTGACATGGCCCACACCCCCACCCATGCTCTCAGCTCTGTGTGACGCTCCCGCCGGCAGCTGCGATCTTCTCCTTCGCGGAGGCCGAAAACGCGTCCGCGCTCACGTGCAGCGCGACGTTGATGTCACCGTTGCCCAGCACCTTCACCGGCGACTTGCCCCGCACCGCACCCCTGGCCACGAGGTCGGCCTTGGTGACCTCACCACCCTGCGGGAACAGTTCCGCGAGGGTGGCGACGTTCACGACCTGGTACTCGACGCGGAACCGGTTGCGGAAGCCCTTCAGCTTGGGCAGGCGCATGTGCAGGGGCATCTGGCCACCCTCGAACCGGGCGGGCACCTGCTTGCGGGCCTTCGAGCCCTTGGTGCCCCGTCCGGCGGTCTTGCCCTTGGAACCCTCACCGCGACCGACGCGGATCTTGGACTTATGGGCGCCGGGGGCCGGCCGGAGGTGGTGCACCTTCAGACCGCGGCCACGGACGGCCGGCGCCGAGCCGGCCTCGGTGCCCACGCCGGTGGCGCCGGTGTCGTCACCGGCGTCGGTCTTCGTCAGTTCGGCCATGGCTAGGAGTCCACCTCCTCGACCCGGACAAGATGGGTCACAGTTCTAATCATCCCGCGAATCTCGGGACGATCATCACGGACGGTCGTCGCGTTGATCTTCCGCAGACCAAGGGTACGCAGCGTGGCCCGCTGGTTCGAGGTACCACCGATCCCCGACCGGATCTGTGTGATGCGCAGCTTGGCCATCAGACGCTGGCTCCCGCCGCACGGGCACGCAGCATGGCCGGCGGAGCGACATCCTCCAGCGGCAGGCCGCGACGGGCGGCAATCTCCTCGGGACGCATCAGGCCACGCAGAGCGGCGACCGTCGCGTGCACGATGTTGATCGGATTCGACGAGCCGAGCGACTTCGAGAGCACGTCGTGCACACCGGCGCACTCCAGCACGGCACGGACCGGACCACCGGCGATGACCCCGGTACCGGGCGAGGCGGGCTTGAGCAGCACGACGCCTGCCGCCTCCTCGCCCTGCACCGGGTGCGGAATCGTCGAACCGATCCGGGGCACCTTGAAGAAGTGCTTCTTGGCTTCTTCGACGCCCTTGGCGATGGCGGCCGGAACCTCCTTGGCCTTGCCATAGCCGACGCCCACGGTCCCGTCCGCGTCACCGACCACAACGAGCGCCGTGAAGCTGAACCGGCGTCCGCCCTTGACAACCTTCGCCACGCGGTTGATCGCGACAACCCGCTCGACGTAGGCGTTCTTCTCCTGCGCCGGGCCGCTGCCCGACCGGTCCCGGCGTTCCCGACGGTCCGAGCCGCCGGAGCCGCCGCCGCGGCGCTGCTGGCCTGGCATCTACAACATCTCCCTGTTCTGGCTGTACTGGCGGTAAAGGCTGGACTGACTGTAAAGGCTGGGGGCAGTCATCAGAAGTCCAGCCCGCTCCCCCGCGCCGCGTCCGCGAGCGCGGCGATGCGGCCGGAGTAGGTCCGCCCGCCGCGGTCAAACACGACCGCGGCGATCCCGGCCGCCTTCGCGCGCTCGGCGACCAGGGCGCCGACCTTGCGGGCCTGCTCGGTCTTGTCCCCCTCGCCGCCGCGCAGCGACACGTCCAGGGTGGACGCCGACGCCAGCGTGTGGCCGGCGACGTCGTCGATGACCTGGGCGTAGATGTGCCGCGAGGACCGGGTGACGACGAGCCGTGGGCGAGACGGGGTGCCCGCCACCTTCTTGCGCACCCGGACGTGCCGACGGAGCTTCGCGGTCCGTCGACGCGAGCTGGCGCCGAGGCTCACTGCCATGATCTATCTCCTACTTCCCGGTCTTCCCGACCTTGCGGCGGACGACCTCGCCCTGGTAGCGCACGCCCTTGCCCTTGTACGGGTCAGGCTTGCGCAGCCCGCGGATCTTCGCGGAGACCTCACCGACCAGCTGCTTGTCGATCCCGTGGACCACGAAGCGGGTCGGGGTCTGCACCTCGAAGCGGATGCCCTCCGGGGCCTTGACCGGCACCGGGTGGCTGTACCCGAGGGCGAACTCCAGGTCGGAGCCCTTGGCCTGGACACGGTAACCGACGCCGACGATCTCCAGGGTCTTCGAGTATCCGGCGGTGACGCCGGTGACCATGTTGGAGACCAGGGTGCGAGTCAGGCCGTGCAGCGACCGGGAGCGACGCTCATCGTCGGGCCGGGTCACGAGGAGCCGACCGTCCTCGGTGTTCACCACGATCGGCTCGGCCACGACGTGGCTCAGGGTCCCTTTGGGCCCCTTGACGGTGATGGTGGCTCCCTCGACGGTGATATCGACACCGCTGGGGACGGGAATGGGCAGGCGCCCGATCCGTGACATCGCTCGCCCTCCTTACCAGATGTAGGCGAGGACTTCCCCGCCCACGCCCCGCTTGCCCGCCTGCTTGTCGGTCAGCAAACCCGACGAGGTGGAGATGATGGCGACGCCCAGGCCCCCGAGGACCTTCGGGAGGTTCGTCGCCTTGGCATAGACCCGCAGACCCGGCTTGCTGATGCGCTTGATCCCGGCGATCGAGCGTTCCCGGTTGGGGCCGTACTTCAGATCGATGACCAGGGTGTGGCCGACGCCGCCAGCCGAGGTCGCGTCCTCGACGTGCCAGCCGGAGATGTATCCCTCCTGCTGGAGGATCTCGGCGATGTGCGTCTTGATCTTGCTGTGGGGCATCACCACGCGGTCGTGGTACGCCCGGCTGGCGTTGCGGACACGCGTGAGCATGTCCGCAATCGGATCGGTCATCGTCATGGCTTGACGCCTTTCTCACGGCGGTTCCCGCCAGTGCCGAGGTCGTCCTCGGCCGCCGGGCCTGCCGCGATCGGGTGGAGGTGCGGTGGTGGTGCGGTGGAACCGTGCTGCCGGTGCCGCCGTTCCGGCCCCGGTCCGGGGCCGCGGTACCGGCCTACCAGGAGCTCTTGGTGACGCCGGGCAGCTCGCCGCGGTGCGCCATCTGCCGCAGGCACACCCGGCAGAGCCCGAAGCCCCGGTACACCGAGCGGGACCGGCCGCAGCGCTGGCATCGGGTGTAACCCCGGACCGCGTACTTCGGCTTACGGTTCGACTTCTCGATCAGTGCTTTCTTGGCCATCTCTCTAGTTCTCCCGGAAGGGGAAGCCCAGCGCCCGCAGGAGCGCCCGGCCCTCGTCGTCGGTGGTCGCGGTGGTGACGACCGTGATGTCCATGCCCCGAACCCGATCGATCCGGTCGATGTCGATCTCATGGAAGATCGACTGTTCGGTCACCCCGAAGGTGTAGTTGCCGGCACCGTCGAACTGCTTCGGCGACAGCCCGCGGAAGTCACGGATACGCGGCAGCGCGATGGTGACGAGGCGGTCGAGGAACTCCCACATCCGGTCACCACGCAACGTCACCTTGGCGCCGATCGGCATCCCTTCGCGCAGCTTGAACTGGGCGATGGACTTCTTCGCGCGCCGGACCGCGGGCTTCTGGCCGGTGATGGCCGCAAGATCCCGCACAGCGCCATCGATCAGCTTCGCGTCCCGGGCGGCGTCTCCGACCCCCATGTTGACGACGACCTTGACGACGCCGGGGATCTGCATGACGTTGCGGTAGGAGAACTGCTCCCGCAGCGCCGGGGCGATCTCGTCGCGGTACCGCTGCT
This sequence comes from Frankia sp. CeCAU1, assembly GCF_977971845.1. NCBI lineage: Bacteria > Bacillati > Actinomycetota > Actinomycetes > Frankiales > Frankiaceae > Frankia > Frankia sp. CeCAU1. The sequence goes on from NZ_CDWWXA010000003.1 coordinate 57,694, forward strand.
TGAGCCGTGGGACCGGGCGAGCGCCAATAGGCCGGCCTTCGATGGTCCGGCCCTCGGTGGTCACAGTCATGGTCTAATCTCGTTTCCCAACTGCTCGACTGCTCGCTCGGCCTACAGCTCGGTACCGGTGCGCCGCGAGACACGCACCTTGGTGCCGTCGTCGTTGATGCGGTAACCGATCCGGGTCGGCTTCCCGTCAGACGGGTCGACGATCATCACGTTGCTCACGTGGATCGGCGCCTCCTGGGTGATGATGCCCCCGGACTGCGAGCCGCGTGTGCTCTGCTGGACGCGGGTGTGCCGGGTGATCCGGTTCGCGCCCTCGACGAGGACCTTGTTCTGCTCCGGATAGGCGCGGATGACCTTACCCTTGAGCCCACGGTCCTTGCCGGTGATGATCTGGACCGTGTCGCCTTTCTTGATCTTCAAAGTGGCCACGGTCACAGCACCTCCGGCGCCAGCGAGATGATCTTCATGAACTTCTTGTCACGCAGCTCCCGGCCGACCGGCCCGAAGATGCGGGTGCCCCGAGGGTCACCACCGTCCCGGATGAGCACCGCCGCGTTCTCGTCGAAGCGGATGTAGGAGCCGTCCGGCCGCCGGCGCTCCTTGGTGGTACGCACCACGACCGCCTTGACCACGTCGCCGCGCTTCACGCCGGCGCCGGGCAGGGCGTCCTTCACCGTGCCGACGATGATGTCGCCGATCCCCGCGTAACGACGCCCAGAGCCGCCGAGCACCCGGATGCAGAGAATCTCCCGCGCTCCGGTGTTGTCGGCGACCCGAAGTCGCGACTCCTGCTGAATCACTTTCCGCTCCTGATCACCCGGTACTACTGATCACCCGGTCCTGCCCGGCCCCGGCGTCCGGGCCAGGACTACTTCACTACTTCGCCTTCTCCAAGACCTGAACGATCCGCCACCGCTTGGTCGCCGACAACGGCCGCGTTTCCATCAGCAGGACGCGGTCGCCGACACCGGTGGTGCCGCTCTCGTCGTGCGCCTTGACCTTCTTGGTACGACGGATCGTCTTGCCGTACAGCGGGTGCTGCACCCGGTCCTCGACCGCGACCACGACAGTCTTGGTCATCTTGTCGCTGACCACGAGGCCCTCGCGGACCTTGCGGAATCCGCGGGCGGGAGCCGCCGCGTCCGTGCTCTGCGAAGCCTCCTGGGAGGCCGTCTCGTCTGTCACTGTCCTCACGTCCGTTCCGACTGCGTCGCGTCATCGTCCGCCGCGCCGGCAGCCACCGCCGGATCGTCGGTGATACCCAGCTCCCGTTCGCGCATGACGGTGTAGATCCGGGCGATGTCGCGCCGCACGGCCTGCAGCCGGCGGTTGTTCGACAGCTGCCCGGTCGCCGCCTGGAACCGGAGGTTGAACAGCTCCTCCTTGGCCTCCCGAAGCTTGTCGACGAGCTCCTCGCCCGACAGGCTCCGCAGCTCGTCCGCGGTAGCGATAGCCATTACGCACCACCTTCACGGACCACGAAACGGCACTTCATCGGCAGCTTGTGGATGGCCCGCCGCATCGCCTCGCGGGCCACCGGCTCCGCGACCCCGGACAGCTCGAACAGGACCCGGCCCGGCTTGACGTTCGCGACCCACCACTCGGGCGAGCCCTTACCAGAACCCATCCGGGTCTCGGCCGGCTTCTTGGTCAGCGGACGGTCCGGGTAGATGTTGATCCAGACCTTTCCACCACGACGGATGTGCCGGGTCATCGCGATACGGGCCGACTCGATCTGCCGGTTCGTCACGTAGGCCGACTCCAAGGCCTGGATCCCGTACTCACCGAACGTGACCCGGGTTCCGCCCTTGGCGGCACCGGTCCGCCCGGGGTGGTGCTGCTTGCGGTGCGCGACCTTCCGGGGAATCAGCATGTCTATTCCTCCGCCTTCTCCGGAGTGTTCGCCACGGCCGCCTCGGCCGGCGCACTCGCCGCCTCGGTGGCGGGCTCCGCGACGGGTGCCGTCGACTCGGTCGCCGCGGCCTCGCCCGCCGGAGTCTCAGCCGGGGCGTTCCCGCCGCCACCACCACGGCCCCGGCGCTCGCCGCGGGCCGCCGCCCGGCCCGCTTCGGTCCCGCCCTGGGTCGTGCCGGACGAGCCGGAACGCGGCCCGCGGCGCGGGCGCTCCCGGCGGGTCTGGCGCTGCAGCGCCTCCTGCGCCTCACGCTCGGCCCGGCTCTGGACGATGTCGCCCTTGTAGATCCAGACCTTCACGCCGATGCGGCCGAAGTTCGTCCGAGCCTCATAGAAGCCGTAGTCGATGTCCGCGCGGAGGGTGTGCAACGGCACCCGACCCTCGCGGTAGAACTCCGACCGGCTCATCTCGGCGCCGCCGAGACGACCCGAGCACTGCACCCGGATCCCCTTCGCGCCGCCCTTCATCGCGGTCTGCATGGCCTTGCGCATCGCCCGGCGGAAGCTGACCCGGCTGGAGAGCTGCTCGGCCACCCCTTGGGCGACGAGCTGGGCGTCGACCTCGGGGTTCTTCACCTCGAGGATGTTGAGCTGCACCTGCTTGCCGGTGAGCTTTTCCAGGTCGCCACGGATGCGGTCGGCCTCGGCGCCACGGCGACCGATGACGATGCCCGGGCGCGCGGTGTGGATGTCCACCCGCAGCCGCCCCTGGGTCCGCTCGATGTCGACCCGGCTGATGCCGGCCCGCTCCATGCCCCGCGACATCATCTTACGGATCTTCACGTCCTCGCCGACGTACGCCTTGTACTGCTTGTCGGCGTACCAACGGGAGGTGAACTCCGAGGTGATGCCAAGCCGGAACCCGTGCGGGTTGACCTTCTGCCCCACTACCGGGCCCTCCTTGTCGTCTTCGCGCCCCGGCCGGCCGCGGAGACCGGCTCCCGGCTCTCCACCACGACGGTGATGTGGCTGGTGCGCTTGCGGATCCGGTAGGCCCGGCCCTGAGCTCGGGGCCGGATGCGCTTGAGCGTCGGCCCCTCGTCCACGTAGACCTCGCCGACCCACAGGGTGGCCGGATCGAGGCTGTGGTTGTTCTCGGCGTTCGCCGCGGCGCTGGCGACAACCTTGTACACGTCCTCGCTGGCCGCCTGCGGAGCGAACCGGAGGATGTCCAGCGCCTCGCCGACCGAGCGCCCGCGCACCAGGTCGACGACCCGGCGGGCCTTCGTCGGCGAGACCCGGACATAGCGGGCCGAGGCCTTGGCCCCGGGAAGACCGGCCCGGGTCAGGCCGTCAACGAGATCGTCAGCCACGGCGTGACCTCCGGTCCTCCTTGACGTGGCCACGGAAGGTCCGGGTCGGGGCGAACTCGCCGAGCTTGTGCCCGACCATGCCCTCGGTGATGAAGACCGGGACGTGCTTGCGGCCGTCGTGCACGGCGATCGTGTGCCCCAGCATGTCGGGGATCACGGTCGACCGGCGCGACCAGGTCTTGATGACGTGCTTGGTGCCCTTGGAGTTCTGCAGATCCACCTTCTTGAGCAGGTGGTCGTCGACGAACGGGCCCTTTTTCAGACTGCGTGGCATGGCTGTGTCTCCTCCTTCCTGCTCAGATCCGATGGGTACGGCTGGTCGGCGGCGCGCTGGTGGCCGACGCGGCCCGGGGCCTGGAGATCACCATTACCGCCGCCTGTTCTGCTTGCGACGACGCACAATGAGCGCGTCGGACGACTTGCGGGTCGCCCGGGTCCGCCCCTCCGGACGGCCCTTGGGGTTGACGGGGTGACGACCGCCGGAGGTCTTACCCTCACCACCACCGTGCGGATGGTCGACCGGGTTCATCGCGACACCGCGCACGGTGGGTCTGCGACCCTTCCAGCGCATCCGGCCGGCCTTACCCCAGTTGATGTTGCTCTGCTCCGCGTTGCCGACCTCGCCGACCGTCGCGCGGCAGCGCACATCCACGTTGCGGATCTCACCGGAGGGCATCCGCAGCTGGGCGTAGGGGCCGTCCTTCGCGACGAGCTGCACACTCGTGCCGGCGCTACGGGCGATCTTCGCACCACCGCCGGGACGCAGCTCGATGGCGTGCACCACCGTGCCGGTCGGGATGTTGCGCAGCGGCAGCGCGTTGCCGGGCTTGATGTCGGCGCCCACGCCGGAACTGACCGTGTCGCCCTGCCTGAGCTTGACCGGCGCGAGGATGTAGCGCTTCTCGCCGTCGAGGTAGTGCAGCAGCGCGATCCGGGCGGTGCGGTTGGGGTCGTACTCGATGTGCGCGACCTTGGCCGGCACCCCGTCCTTGTCCCGCCGGAAGTCGATGACCCGGTACGCCCGCTTGTGCCCGCCGCCCTGGTGCCGGGTGGTGATCCGGCCGTGGACGTTGCGCCCGCCCTTGGAGTGCAGCGGGCGGACCAGCGACTTCTCCGGGTGGTCACGAGTGATCTCGACGAAGTCGGCCACGCTCGCACCACGACGCCCCGGCGTCGTCGGCTTGTACCTACGAATACCCATGGCTTCCTACCGTCCTGGACCCACCGCCGCCACGGAGCGCACGCGCTCAGGCACCGGGGCCTCCGAAGATCTCGATCGTGTCACCGGGAGCCAGGCTCACCAGGGCCCGCTTGGAGGCGGACCGGTGTCCCCAGCCGTGCTTGGTCCGCTTGCGCTTGCCCTGCCGGTTGATGGTGTTCACCCGCAGGACCCGCACATTGAAGATCTGCTGGACCGCGAGCTTGATCTGGGTCTTGTTCGCGTCCGGACGCACGATGAAGGTGTAGACGTTCTCGTCGAGCAGGCCGTAGCTCTTCTCGGAGACGACCGGCCGCAGGATCACGTCACGCGGGTCGGGAATCACTTGTTCTCCTCCGCCCCGGCCACACCTTCGGTGCCCGCGGCAGCCTCGGTCCCGGCGGTGGAGGTTGCCGGACGGGTGTCACGAGCAAGGAACGCGGCCAGCGCATCCTCGATGAAGACCACGTCGTCGCTCACCAGCACGTCATAGGTATTGAGCTGGCCCGGGTCGAGCAGGTGCACCGCCGCGACGTTGCGCAGGCTCTTCCAGGTCAGCTCGTCCGAACGGCTTGCCACCACCAGCACCCGGCGGGTGTCGGCGATCGTCCGCAGCGCGGTGACCGCGCTCTTCGTCGACGGCGTCTCGCCGGAGACCAGCGAGGACACCACGTGCACCCGGTTGTTGCGGGCCCGGTCGGACAGCGCGCCGCGCAGCGCGGCGGCCTTCATCTTCTTCGGGGTCCGCTGGTCGTATCTGCGCGGTGTGGGGCCGTGTACGGTGCCACCGCCGGTGAACTGCGGAGCCCGCAGCGATCCCTGCCGGGCCCGGCCGGTGCCCTTCTGCCGATACGGCTTGCGGCCACCGCCGCGGACCTCGCCGCGGGTCTTCGTGTCGTGCGTGCCCTGGCGGGCCGCCGCGAGCTGCGCCACCACGACCTGGTGGATCAGCGGGATGTTGAGCGGCACGTCGAACACGCCACCGGGCAGCTCGACACTGCCGCCTTCGCCCCCGTTCGGCGCGTGCACCGCGACGGTGCGCGCGGTGACGCTCGGGTCGGATGTGGCCACCCGGCTCATGCCGAGACCTCCTCACCGGTACCGGCCAGCTCGGCCACCGGGGCGATGGCCTCGGGCGCCGGGCGCTTGGCCGCGCTGCGCACGAGGACCAGACCACCATCCGGGCCGGGCACCGCACCCCTGACCAGCAGATAGCCACGCTCGGTGTCGACGGCGTGGATCGTCAGCCCCGAGGTCGTGGTGCGCACATGACCCATCCGGCCGGCCATGCGCAGGCCCTTGAACACGCGACCGGGCGTGGCGCAGCCGCCGACCGACCCCGGCGAGCGGTGCTTGCGCTCGACGCCGTGCCCCGCGCCCAGACCCTTGAACCCGTGACGCTTCATGACACCGGCGAACCCCTTGCCCTTCGAGGTGCCGGTGACGTCAACGACGGTCCCGGCGGAGAACACCTCGCCGGTCAGCTCCTGGCCGGGCCGGTAGTTGCCGGCATCGGCGGTCCGCAGCTCGACGAGGTGGCGCCGGGGCGCCACCCCGCTGGTGGCGAAGTGGCCGCGGGCGGGTTTGTTGATCTTACGCGGGTCGACCTCGCCGTAACCGAGCTGAACGGCCGAGTAGCCGTCCGAGTCAGGCGTCTTGACCTGCGTGACGACGTTGGGTCCGGCCTTGATGACGGTGACCGGCACGACGCGGTTGTTCGCGTCCCATACCTGGGTCATCCCGAGCTTGGTGCCCAGGAGCCCTCTGTAGTTGCGGATGAGCATGACTGCGCCGGCCCCTCTTACAGCTTGATCTCGATATCGACGCCGGCGGGCAGGTCGAGGCGCATAAGCGAGTCGACCGTCTTGGGCGTCGGGTCAAGAATGTCGATCAGCCGCTTGTGCGTCCGCATCTCGAAGTGCTCGCGGCTGTCCTTGTACTTGTGCGGCGACCGGATGACGCAGTAGATGTTCTTCTCCGTCGGCAGCGGCACCGGTCCCGCGACCTGCGCGCCCGTCCGCGTCACCGTCTCGACGATCTTCCGCGCCGAGCTGTCGATGACCTCGTGGTCATAGGCCTTGAGCCGGATGCGGATCTTCTGTGCCGCCATGGTGGGCTTCGCCTGTCCTGTCTGTCTCGTCCGGCCGGTATCGCTACCGGGTCACCGCCCGTAGATCCTCACCGCCGGCCGCGCGGCGAGCCTGGCGCCCCGCCGCCGGCGGAAAGAACCTGCCGGTTGTACCGCTGTCTCGTGCCGGTCCCGCTCGACGTGTCGACCGGGACCGGGCTGCGTCCCTTGCCGGCGGCCGGTTGTCCTCGGCAGCCGAGTCTCGCGAGAGCCCTGCCTGGTCAGGCAGCGCAGTGGGCGGTGGGTCCGTACACACGCCCGGACCCACCGCCCACGGCTACTACTTGAGAACCTTCGTAACCTGGCCCGCGCCGACGGTCCGGCCACCCTCGCGGATGGCGAAGCGCAGACCCTCCTCCATGGCGATCGGCTGGATCAGCTCGACCGTCATCTCGGTGTTGTCCCCCGGCATGACCATCTCCGTGCCCTCGGGGAGGGTCACGACGCCGGTCACGTCGGTGGTGCGGAAGTAGAACTGCGGGCGGTAGTTCTTGAAGAACGGCGTGTGCCGTCCGCCCTCATCCTTGTTGAGGATGTAGACGCGAGCCTCGAACACCGTGTGCGGGGTGATCGACTTCGGCTTGACGATGACCTGGCCGCGCTCGACGTCCTCCCGCTTGATACCGCGCAGGAGCAGACCGACGTTGTCGCCGGCACGCCCCTCGTCGAGCAGCTTGCGGAACATCTCGACACCGGTCACGGTGGTGGAGGTGGTCTCCGGCTTGATACCGACGATCTCCACGGTCTCGTTGACCTTGACGATTCCGCGCTCGACGCGACCGGTGACCACGGTGCCACGACCAGTGATCGTGAAGACGTCCTCGATCGGCATGAGGAACGGCCGGTCGATGTCACGCTGCGGCTCGGGGATCGACTCGTCGACCGCCGCCATGAGCTCGAGGAGCTTGGCGCCCCACTCCTTGTCGCCCTCCAGCGCCTTGAGCGCGGAGACCCGGACGACCGGAACGTCGTCGCCCGGGAACTCGTACGAGCTCAGCAGCTCCCGGACCTCCAGCTCGACGAGCTCGAGGATCTCCTCGTCGTCAACCATGTCGGCCTTGTTCAGGGCGACGACGATGTAGGGCACGCCGACCTGGCGGGCGAGGAGCACGTGCTCCTTCGTCTGCGGCATCGGGCCGTCGGTGGCGGACACGACCAGGATCGCGCCGTCCATCTGAGCGGCACCGGTGATCATGTTCTTGATGTAGTCAGCGTGTCCCGGGCAGTCGACGTGCGCGTAGTGCCGGGTGTCGGTCTGGTACTCGACGTGGGCGATCGAGATCGTGATGCCGCGGGCCTTCTCCTCCGGCGCCTTGTCGATCTGGTCGAACGGCGTGAAGGGGTTGAGGTCCGGGTAGGCGTCGTGCAGGACCTTGGTGATCGCCGCGGTCAGGGTCGTCTTGCCGTGGTCGATGTGACCAATGGTGCCGATATTGACGTGCGGCTTCGTCCGCTCGAACTTCTGCTTCGCCACGGGTGTCCCTCCAAGGACGGGTGGTGTCGTGCGGTGTAGTCAGGTAGGGGTATTGCTCACGCCGTGAGGGCGCTCACTCTCCCCGGGCCTTGGCGATGATCTCCTTGGCGACGTTCGCGGGAACCTCGGCGTAGGAGTCGAACTGCATGGAGTAGCTCGCCCGGCCGGAGGTCTTCGACCGAAGATCACCAACGTAGCCGAACATCTCCGACAGTGGCACCAGCGCCCGTACGATCCGGGAGCCGCCCCGCTCCTCCATCGCCTGGATCTGCCCACGGCGGGAGTTCAGGTCGCCGATCACGTCACCCATGTGGTCCTCGGGGGTGGTGACCTCGACAGCCATCAGGGGCTCGAGCAGCACCGGGTCGGCCTTGCGGGCCGCGTCCTTGAACGCCATCGAACCGGCGATCTTGAATGCGAGTTCGGACGAGTCGACGTCGTGGAACTGGCCGTCGAGCAGGGTGACCTTGACGTCCACCAGCGGGTAGCCGGCGAGCACGCCGAACTCCATGGCCTCCTGGCAGCCCGCATCCACCGAGGGGATGTACTCCCGGGGGATGCGACCACCCGTGACCTTGTTCTCGAACTCGTAGCCACCGCCGTCGCCGCCGGAGGGCTCCAGGTTGATGATCACCCGAGCGTACTGGCCGGATCCACCCGTCTGCTTCTTGTGGGTGTAGTCGACCTTCTCCACCTTGCGGCGGATCGTCTCCCGGTAGGCCACCTGCGGCTTGCCGACGTTCGCCTCGACACCGAACTCGCGGCGCATCCGGTCGACCAGCACATCCAAGTGCAGCTCGCCCATGCCAGCGATGATCGTCTGACCGGTCTCCTCGTCGGTGCGGACCTGGAAGGTCGGGTCCTCCTCGGCGAGCCGCTGGATGGCGGTGCCCAGCTTCTGCTGGTCGGCCTTGGTCTTCGGCTCGATCGCGACGTGGATGACCGGCGCCGGGAACGTCATCGACTCCAGGATCACCGGGGCGTTCGGGTCGCAGAGCGTGTCACCCGTGGTGGTGTTCTTCAGCCCCACCACGGCCACGATCTGTCCCGCCCCGACGCCCTCCCGGTCCTCCCGGTGGTTGGCGTGCATCTGCAGGATGCGGCCGACACGCTCCTTGCGGTCCTTCGTCGAGTTCAGCACCGGCGAACCACCAGTCAGCTTGCCGGAGTACACCCGGATGTAGGTCAGCTTACCCACGTACGGGTCACTCATGATCTTGAAGGCGAGCGCGGAAAACGGCTCGTCCTCGCTCGGCTCCCGGCGGACCTCGGTCTCCTCGTCACCGACCGCATGGCCGACGGTGGCGCCGATGTCCAGCGGGTTCGGCAGGAAGTCGACGACGGCGTCGAGCATGGGCTGGACGCCCTTGTTCTTGAACGCCGAACCGCACAGCACCGGGTTGACCTTGCTCGCCAGAGTCGCGCGGCGCAGGGCTGCGACGAGCTGCTCCGTGGAGGGCTCCTCACCCTCGAGGTAGAGCTCCATGAGCTCGTCGTCGTTCTCAGCGACGGTCTCGAGGAGCTTGTCGCGCCACTCCTGCGCGGCCTCAAGGTGATCCCGCGGGATGTCGACGGTCTCGTAGGAGGCGCCCTTGTCCTCGGTCTTCCAGAGGAGGCCCTTCATGCGGACCAGGTCGATGACACCGCGGAAGTCGGCCTCCACGCCCCACGGGAGCTGGATCACGGCCGGCGTCGCGTCGAGCCGGTCGATCATCATCTCCACGCAGCGGTGGAACTCGGCACCGACCCGGTCCATCTTGTTGACGAAGGCGATACGCGGGACGTTGTAACGGTCGGCCTGCTTCCAGACCGTCTCGCTCTGCGGCTCGACTCCGGCGACCGCGTCGAAGACCGCGACCGCACCGTCAAGGACCCGCAGCGAGCGCTCCACCTCGACGGTGAAGTCGACATGGCCGGGGGTATCGATGATGTTGATGGTGTGGTCGCGCCAGAGACAGGTGGTGGCCGCGGAGGTGATGGTGATCCCCCGCTCCTGCTCCTGCTCCATCCAGTCCATCGTGGCGCCGCCCTCGTGGACCTCACCGATCTTGTAGTTCACACCGGTGTAGAAGAGGATGCGCTCGGTGGTGGTGGTCTTGCCCGCGTCGATGTGGGCCATGATCCCGATGTTGCGGGTCCCGGCCAGCAAGGAACGTACGTCAGATGGCATGTCGGATCACCAGCGGTAGTGGGCGAAGGCCTTGTTGGACTCCGCCATCTTGTGGGTGTCCTCCCGGCGCTTCACGCTGGCGCCGAGGCCGTTGCTTGCGTCGATGAGCTCGTTCATCAGCCGCTCGGTCATCGTCTTCTCGCGACGAGCCCGGGAGTAGCCGACGATCCAGCGCAGCGCGAGGGTAGTGCTCCGGCCGGCGCGAACCTCGACCGGAACCTGGTAGGTGGCACCACCCACCCGGCGGCTGCGCACCTCCAGCGTCGGCTTGACGTTGTCCAGCGCGCGCTTGAGCGTGACGACCGGGTCGTTGCCGGTCTTGTTCTTCGCACCCTCGAGTGCGCCGTACACGATGCGCTCCGCGACCGACTTCTTACCGCTCAACAGCACCTTGTTCACCAGCGCGGTCACCAGCGGCGACCCGTACACCGGGTCGACCACCACGGCGTGCTTGGGCGCAGGCCCCTTGCGCGGCATCAGCCCTTCTCCTTCTTCGCGCCGTAGCGGCTACGAGCCTGCTTACGGTTACGGACGCCCTGCGTGTCGAGAGCGCCTCGGACGATCTTGTACCGGACACCCGGAAGATCCTTCACTCGGCCACCGCGAACCAGGACGATCGAGTGCTCCTGCAGGTTGTGGCCGACCCCGGGGATGTAGGCGGTGACTTCGATCCCGCTGTTCAACCGGACCCGGGCCACCTTGCGCAGGGCCGAGTTCGGCTTCTTCGGGGTGGTCGTGTAGACGCGGGTGCACACACCACGACGCTGAGGGCTTCCCTTGAGTGCCGGGGTCTTGGTCTTCTCGACCTTGTCCTGCCGGCCCTTGCGGACCAGCTGCTGGATCGTGGGCAACGCCGCTCCCGTTCCTGTCACGCCTCGTCGTACTGCCTTGGGCAACCAGACCGGTACGCCGGCCTACCTGCTGCTGTGGTCCGCACCCGATCCACCGGAGTGTCCTCGAGCGGCTTCTCCGACCCACGCGGTCGGGCGTGTCGCGCCATTCGACCGAAACCTCGATGCAATGATCCAGTTCCGGCGAGGAGCACGCCAGCCCGCCCGTCCGCTTTGCGGAACCGAGCTCGACAGTCGCCGACGGATACCCGAATAGTGACTTTACGTCAACCTAGCGAGCACCACGGCGCCACATCGAAGTGCAGGACGCACGCCGGAGCCACGTGGACTCCGACCACAGGGCTCAACAGTACTCCACGCCCGCGCCAGGTGTCGAACGGGGGTGTCCGGCGAAATCCCACGCAGACCCCACGCGCACTATGCACGCGACGGGCGTACGCACTCGACGAACGGCACAGGCGGGCACCAGCACGGCCCCCCGTACTGGCACGCTGGACCTACTGGCACGCTGTACGGGACAGCACGATACCGGCATCGGAGGCCCGCGAGGACATGTCTGACGCAGCCAGCGCACGATTCGCGGCCGCCCCCACCCGACGCCGGCCGAGCCGGGACGCGCTGCTCGCGGCCTACGGGACCACCGTCCCGGATCTGGTCGCCCCGGCCACCGTCGTGCTGCTCTGCGGGATCAACCCGTCCCTCGAGTCCGGGGCCACCGGCTTTCACTTCGGCACGCCGAGCAACCGGCTGTGGCCGGTGCTGCACCTCGCCGGCTTCACCCCACGCCGGTTGCATCCCAGCGAGACCGACGAACTGGTCCGCCGGGGCATCAGCATCACCAATCTCGTCCACCGCTCCACCGCGCGCGCCGACGAGATCAGCGATGACGAGGTCCGCGCCGGCGTGCCCCGGCTCACCGAACTCGTCGAACGGGTCGCACCCCGGTGGGTGGCCTTCCTCGGCCTGGCCGCCTACCGGATCGGGTTCGGACGCCGCGGCGCGAAGGTCGGCCGCCAGGCGGAGACCCTGGGACCCGCCGGCGTCTGGCTCCTGCCCAATCCGAGCGGCCTGAACGCGCACTACCAGCTGCCCGACCTGGTCCGGGTCTACGGCGAGCTACGCGAAACCGCCTATTCCTGACCCACCCGCCACATTTCCGAGGAGGGTCGCAGCCAGGCCTGCCGGCAGATGCGCGCGTACCGGGGCCCAGAAGTCGGCTCCGGGGGGCGCCTCGACCTCGATGCGGGAGCCACCGGCCCAAGCCGCATCGAAGGCGAGCCGCCACGAGTGCAGCAGGGTGCGGGCGGTGGCATCGCGGCCGAACAGCGGATCGCCCTCGATCGGGTGCCCGATCCAGGCCAGATGCACCCGGATCTGGTGGCGCCGCCCGCTGACCGGCGTGACCGCGAGCAGGGTGTACTCGCCGCCCTCCCACACCCGGATGAAGGTTGTGACGGACGGGTATGTCCGGACGTGGGGGAACACCGCGGCGGGCGGAACTGTCCAGCGTCCGGCGCCGGCGCCGGCGCCGGCGCCGGACGAGCCAACCTCTGCCCGGGCCGCCTCCGCCAGGTCGGCCACCTCCGCCAAGGGGGCCACCTCCGCCAAGGGGGCCACCTCCGCCAGGTCGGCCATGATGTCGGCCCGGTTCGCCGCCACCCGGACCCGGCTCTTGCGCCCCACACTCAGCGGCAGGTCGACGGTCCCCGAGGCGGGCAGTCCGCGGGTGCGGGTCAGGACGAGGTAGCGCTTGTCCACCGTGCGGCGCTGGAACTGCCGGGTGAGATCACCGTGGAACCGCAACTGCCGGGCGAAGAGCACCAGGCCCGAGGTGACCTTGTCGATGCGGTGCACCGGGAACAGCTCCTCGCCGTCATCCCCGGCGAGGGTAACGAGATCGGTGTCGTGCCGCTCTCCCATGACCGAGATGCCGACGGGTTTGTCGAGCACGAGAATGGCCTCATCCTCGTAGATCATTCGTTCCCGGCGGATCTCGGTCCACTCGCGGTCAGCCCCGGTCACGTCCACTGCCGGGGAGCGCTTCGATGACCACTGTCCGACAAGGCGCGGCCAACCGACTCAGGTCGTCGTGGTCGCCGGTCAGAATCACGCCGCCGCCACCTTCCACCGCCACCGCATGTACCTGCCCCTGTCCTGCCGATTTTCGCCTCTGCGCGCTGTCCCACCAGCGGGCTTCGGACCTGGACGCGCAACCGGCCCGGCACCCTGGTGAGGGCGCCGGGCCGGTCCTGATCGATCGGGCTCTGGTCAGCTCCGCTCGGTCAGCCTCGCGACCTGCTTACGCGCGACCTGCTCAGCGGAAGTCTCCCGAGCTGCGGTAGTCGAACTCGTCCAGCGGGACCGCCTGGCCGGAGCCCGTGCCGAACGCACCGTACTCGACGCCGCCGTCCTCGTAGGCACCGACGGAGTACATCGCCGCACGTGCCTCCTCGGTCGGCTCGACCCGGATGTTGCGGTACCGGGAGATCCCGGTGCCGGCCGGGATGAGCTTTCCGATGATGACGTTCTCCTTCAGGCCGACGAGCGAGTCCGACCGGGCGTTGATCGCCGCGTCGGTGAGCACCCGAGTCGTCTCCTGGAAGGAGGCCGCCGACAGCCACGACTCGGTCGCCAGCGACGCCTTGGTGATCCCCATGAGGACCGGGCGGGCCGAGGCCGGCTGGCCACCGGTTTCCACCACCCGACGGTTCTCCGCCTCGAACCGGGCCCGCTCGCAGAGCTCGCCGGGCAGCAGGGTGGTGTCGCCCGACTCGAGAACGTTCACCCGCTTGAGCATCTGGCGGATGATGATTTCGATGTGCTTGTCGTGGATCGACACACCCTGCGACCGGTAGACCTCCTGGACCTGGTCCACCAGGTGGAGCTGGACCTGGCGCGGCCCGAGGATGCGCAACACCTCGTGCGGGTCGACGGCACCGTCGACAATCTGGCTGCCGACCTCGATGTGGTCGCCCTCGCGGACCCGCAGGCGCGAACGCCGCGAGACCGGGTAGGCGATCTCGTCGCTGCCGTCGTCCGGCACCACCACAACCTTGAAGGTCTTCTCGGTCTCCTCGATCTTCACCCGGCCGGAGACCTCGGTGATGGGGGCCTTGCCCTTCGGGCTGCGCGCCTCGAACAGCTCGACGACACGCGGCAGACCCTGGGTGATGTCGTCGCCGGCGACGCCACCGCTGTGGAAGGTACGCATCGTCAGCTGGGTGCCGGGCTCACCGATGGACTGCGCGGCGACGATGCCGACGGCCTCACCGACGTCAACCAGCTTGCCGGTGGCGAGCGAGCGCCCGTAGCACTGGGCGCACACCCCCATCCGGGACTCGCAGGTCAGCGCCGAGCGGACCCGCACCTGCTCGATACCGGCCTCGATGATCTGGCTGATCGCGACGTCCCCGGCGTCGGTGCCGGCGGGCACGATGACCTCGCCGTTCGCGTCGATCGCGTCGGAGGCCAGGGTCCGCGCGTACGCCGAGGTCTCGGCGTACCGGTCCCGGACCAGCACCCCGTCGGCGCCCTTGCGGGCGATCCGAGTGAGGATGCCGCGCTCGGTGCCGCAGTCCTCCTCGCGGACGATGACGTCCTGGCTGACGTCGACGAGCCGCCGGGTCAGATACCCCGAGTCCGCGGTGCGCAGGGCGGTGTCGGCGAGTCCCTTACGGGCACCGTGGGTGGAGATGAAGTACTCCAGCACGGTCAGGCCCTCGCGGAAGTTCGCCTTGATCGGCCGCGGGATGATCTCACCCTTCGGGTTGGAGACCAGACCACGCATGCCGGCGAGCTGCCGGATCTGCATCATGTTTCCAGCGGCTCCGGAGTTGACCAGCACGTAGACCGGGTTGGTCGCCGGGAAGTTCTCCTCCATCGCCTCGGCGATCTTGTTGGTCGCCTCGGTCCAGATCTGGACCAGCTCGCTGCGGCGCTCCTCGTCGGACAGGAAGCCGCGGTCGAACTGCTTCTGGACCCGGTCGGCGCGCTGCTCGTAGTCGTCGAGGATCTCGGCCTTGTTCGGCGGCGCGACGACGTCCTCGATCGCGACGGTGACCCCGGACCGGGTGGCCCAGTAGAAACCAGCGCTCTTCAGGGCGTCCAGGGTCGCCGCTACCTGGATCTTCGGGTACCGCTCGGCCAGGTCGTTGACGATCGCGGCCTGGGCCTTCTTGTTCAGCTGGGCGTTGATGAAGGGGTAGCCCTCCGGCAGCGCCTCGTTGAGCAGGCAACGACCGAACGTGGTCTCCAGGGTGAACACGTCCCCGGTGACCCAGTCGGCGGGCGGGACCCAGTCCGACGGCGGGGTGGTGTCCCGCAACCGCACCCTGATCTTCGCCTGAAGGGTGATCTCCCGGGCGTCGAAGGCCATCTGCGCCTCGGCGACGCTGGAGAACGCCCGCCCCTCGCCGAGCGCCCCCTCGGCCAGACGGGACAGGTGGAACACCCCGGTCACCATGTCGAGGCTCGGCATCGCCAGCGGCCGGCCCGATGCGGGCGAGAGAATGTTGTTGCTCGACAGCATCAGGATCCGCGCCTCGGCCTGCGCCTCGGCGGACAGCGGCAGGTGCACCGCCATCTGGTCGCCGTCGAAGTCGGCGTTGAACGCCGTGCAGACCAGCGGGTGGATCTGGATGGCCTTGCCCTCGACGAGCTGCGGCTCGAAGGCCTGGATGCCGAGGCGGTGCAGGGTCGGCGCCCGGTTGAGCAGCACGGGGTGCTCGGTGATGACCTCCTCGAGCACGTCCCACACGACCGGGCGGGCCCGCTCGACCATCCGCTTCGCCGACTTGATGTTCTGCGCGTGGTTGAGATCCACCAGGCGCTTCATCACGAACGGCTTGAACAGCTCCAGCGCCATCTGCTTGGGCAGACCGCACTGGTGCAGCTTGAGCTGCGGACCGACGACGATGACCGAACGGCCGGAGTAGTCGACCCGCTTGCCCAGCAGGTTCTGGCGGAACCGGCCCTGCTTGCCCTTGAGCATGTCGGACAGCGACTTCAGCGGGCGGTTACCCGGGCCGGTGACCGGCCGGCCGCGGCGGCCGTTGTCGAACAGCGCGTCGACGGCCTCCTGCAGCATCCGCTTCTCGTTGTTGACGATGATCTCGGGCGCGCCGAGGTCGAGCAGCCGCTTCAACCGGTTGTTCCGGTTGATCACCCGGCGGTACAGGTCGTTGAGGTCCGAGGTGGCGAACCGGCCACCATCGAGCTGCACCATCGGGCGCAGATCGGGTGGGATCACCGGGACGCAGTCGAGCACCATCCCCATCGGGGAGTTGCGGGTGTTCAGGAACGCGGAGACGACCTTGAGCCGCTTGAGCGCACGGGCCTTCTTCTGCCCCTTGCCGCTGCGGATGGTCTCGCGCAGCGACTCCGCCTCGGCGGCCAGGTCGAAGTCGGCCAGCCGGCGCTGCAGCGCCTCGGCGCCCATGCCGCCGTCGAAGTACGCACCGAACCGGTCGCGCAGCTCGCGGTAGAGCAGCTCGTCCGGCTCCAGGTCCTGGACCTTCATGTTCTTGAACCGGTCGAAGACGCGGTCCAGGTCGTCGATCTTGCGCTGCGAACGGTCGCGGAGCTGGCGCATCTCGCGCTCGGCCGACTCTCGGACCTTGCGGCGCGCGTCGCCCTTGGCGCCCTCGGCTTCAAGCTGGGCGAGGTCGGCCTCGAGCCGCTTCTGCCGGACTTCCACGTCGGCGTTCTTCTTGTCCTCGAGCTGCTGCTTCTCGACGCCGATGCGGGCCTCGAGGGTCGGCAGATCGCGGTGGCGGGCGTCCGCGTCCACCTTGGTGATCATGTACGCGGCGAAGTAGATGACCTTCTCGAGGTCCTTCGGCGCGAGGTCCAGCAGGTAGCCGAGGCGGCTCGGGACACCCTTGAAGTACCAGATGTGGGTGACCGGCGCAGCCAGCTCGATGTGGCCCATGCGCTCACGGCGGACCTTGGCCCGGGTCACCTCGACGCCACAGCGCTCACAGATGATGCCCTTGAACCGGACCCGCTTGTACTTGCCGCAGTAGCACTCCCAGTCCCGGGTCGGACCGAAGATCTTCTCGCAGAAGAGCCCGTCCTTCTCCGGCTTCAGGGTGCGGTAGTTGATCGTCTCGGGCTTCTTGACCTCACCGTGCGACCACTGGCGGATGTCATCCGCGGTGGCGAGACCGATGCGCAGTTCGTCGAAGAAGTTGACGTCCAGCAAGACTGTCGCCTGCTCTCTCTTTCTCGGTCGGGACGCTGGAGTCGGATGGAGCCGCCGGGGGCCTCGCCGCCCATCAGGGCGGGTGCGTCGGACCCCCGGCGTCCGTCAGACCTCCTCGACGCTGCTCGGCTCACGCCGGGACAGGTCGATCCCGAGTTCCTCCGCCGCACGGAAGACGTCCTCGTCGGTGTCACGCATCTCGATCTGCACGCCATCGCTGGAGAGCACCTCGACGTTGAGGCACAGCGACTGCATCTCCTTGATGAGCACCTTGAACGACTCCGGGATACCGGGCTCCGGAATGTTCTCGCCCTTGACGATCGCCTCGTAGACCTTGACCCGGCCCACGACGTCGTCGGACTTGATGGTCAGCAGTTCCTGCAGGGCGTAGGCGGCGCCGTACGCCTCCAGCGCCCACACCTCCATCTCGCCGAACCGCTGGCCACCGAACTGCGCCTTACCACCCAGGGGCTGCTGGGTGATCATTGAGTAGGGACCGGTCGACCGGGCGTGGATCTTGTCGTCGACCAGGTGCAGCAACTTGAGGATGTAGATGTAGCCGACCGCCACCGGGTAGGGGTACGGCTCACCGGTCCGGCCGTCGAACAGCTTGGCCTTGCCGGAGGAGCCGATCAGCTGGATGCCGTCGCGGTTGGGCAGGGTGGAGTCGAGCAGACCGGTGATCTCCTCCTCGCGGGCACCGTCGAAGACGGGGGTCGCCACATTGGTGCCGGCCGAGGCGGCGTCCGCGCCGATGCCACGCAGCCGCTCCTTCCAGTCCTCGGTGCCGGAGTCGACCTGCCAGCCGGTCTTGGCCACCCACCCGAGGTGGGTCTCCAGGATCTGGCCGAGGTTCATCCGGCGCGGCACGCCGTGCGGGTTGAGCACGACGTCGACGGCGGTGCCGTCCTCGAGGAAGGGCATGTCCTCGACGGGCAGGATCTTGGCGATGACACCCTTGTTGCCGTGCCGGCCGGCAAGCTTGTCCCCGTCGGTGATCTTTCGCTTCTGGGCGACGTAGACCCGGACCAGCTCGTTGACCCCGGGCGGGAGCTCGTCGCCGTCCTCGCGGGAGAACACCCGCACGCCGATGACCTTGCCGGACTCACCGTGCGGCACCTTCAGCGAGGTGTCACGGACCTCCCGGGCCTTCTCCCCGAAGATCGCGCGCAACAGGCGCTCCTCGGGGGTCAGCTCGGTCTCGCCCTTGGGTGTGACCTTGCCGACCAGGACATCGCCGGGCGAGACCTCGGCGCCGATCCGGATGATCCCCCGCTCGTCGAGGTCGGCGAGAACCTCCTCGGCGACGTTCGGGATGTCCCGGGTGATCTCCTCCGGGCCGAGCTTGGTGTCGCGGGCGTCGACCTCGTGCTCCTCGATGTGGATCGAGGACAGCACGTCGTCCTGGACGAGA